>NZ_QURE01000077.1:0-261 GCF_009898475.1 Nitrososphaera sp. AFS
CCGCTTTCGTATGCCTGCTATTTCCTTAAATTTTGCTTTTAAAGAGAAATCCTTTGGTTGCTTCTATGACACCCAAAGTTCCTTATAAAGCAGTTGTCCACAGGAGTATATTCATCCATATCGTATACTACATATTATCCTCAATAAGCGCTTCAATGAAGCTTATGATGCCTATTTGGATATCCCTATCGTCATCATCGTTTGTAAAGGTAATTTTGTTCGCAATCTTAACTCTGACTTTGACTTTTATCCCTTCTACAA
>NZ_QURE01000077.1:270-6303 GCF_009898475.1 Nitrososphaera sp. AFS
ATGATCATGTCAATATTGCAAAGGCCTTAGATCCGAAATATCCAGAAGTTGCTCTCCCCTCTCATAGAGGGCCAATAATAGTCGATCCTTACTTAAAGGCAGAAGTGGTATTCACAGGATTGAAATATCCAACCAGCATGACTTTCATAGGTCCTAATGACATTTTGGTTACAGAGAAAGATGCGGGTACAGTAAGGAGAATTGTGAATGGTACCGAGCTGCAACAACCTGTACTTAATGCAAGTGTTGCAACGTATGGCCATAGGGGTATGTTAGGTATTGCAGTAGCTTCTCATTCTTCTTCTATAACAGCAATATCTACTAACCGTGGTAATCGTAATAATACAACAACTTACGTTTTCCTATACTACACCCAGGCTCGGACACATACAGGAGATGACATTACAGAAGGAAAACAACCTTTGGGTAATCGACTATACAGGTACGAGTTGACAGACAACAAATTAGTAAATCCGAAACTGCTGCTAGACTTACCAGCAACCCCCGGACCTATTGGTAATGGGGGTAAAGTCATCGTAGGGCCAGATAACAATGTATACGTTACCATAGGAGATGTTGGTATAGACGGCCATAATACTAAAGCACAGAATATCCAGAATGGAAGCGAGCCTGATGGAACTAGCGGAATACTCAGGGTTACTCAGAACGGTCAACCAATATTACCAGGCATCTTAGGTAATAACTATCCATTAAACCTTTATTACTCGTACGGAATATGGAATAGTTTTGGGATTACTTTCGATCCAATAACAAGAATTCTATGGGACACACAAATTGGTATATTATTTGGCGATAAAATCAATAGAGTTGACCCGGGGTTTAACGGTGGCTATAACAAGATTGACGGAATATGGTTGCATGGTTACAATACAGATCAGACTGAGAGGCAGCATGTTGCCCCACTTCATCCAGATAATTTAGTCTATTTCGGTGGCAAAGGAAAGTATTATCCCCCACAGTTTACATGGTTCAAGAAAGTAGTACCTACTGGGATTACATTTCTTGATTCTAACAAATTAGGAAGTCTATATAGAAATGATTTATTTGTTGCAGATGACTTGAACGGAAATATTTATCACTTTAAACTAAACCCACAAAGAAGTGGATTATTGTTTCAGCCCGGTCCACTTGCAGATGGCGTAGAAAACTACAATGATTCTCTTGATCAAATAATATTTGGAAAGGGCTTTGGTGGGATTACTGATCTTAAAGTAAGTCCTTACGACGGTTATCTATATGTACTGGCCTTTGACCAAGGAACAATATATAAAATAGTTCCTGTTACCAAGTAAAGTTAGTGTAAATTGTGACATCTATTTTTTACCGCCAGTAAGCCTGATATTGCAGGATAGTACCAGTTCACTATCCAAACACTAGAAAACAGGGTGCAGATTAGCCGTATGTAACATGATTTAATACCCATGGCAAGCATAATAGCAGGTCAGTTTAGTCAAGTATCTGTGTCACATATATCATATTCTACATATCAAATATAGAAGCTATTTAACTGCTGAAATCTACAGTAGACATATAATGAGTTCAACTAGGTTGCAACTGGTCACATCTATTCGATTTAATCAAGCCATTTATTGTTTAGTTTCTAAATTCTATCATTACTTGGTAGTCGATAATATATTATAGACTAAAACCTACAGGATATCTTAATAATTTCTATCGTACAAAATAATCTAAACTTATAATTTAATTGAGTCAAAAGATTGGCCGACTGAAGACTCCCTTGATTTTGCTCTCATTTTCTATCATTTTTTCGCTAACAAATAATGATTATTCAGTTCATGCTCAATTAACAAAATCTCCTGTCATTATTATCCCAATGACAATATCAGTGATATAACCAAATACATGAGTCCCAAAAATAATATATCATGAAGTCACTTAATACAAATAATCTCCTTATCATTAAACAAGTTTCTCTTACGTTCTTGGACCATTAGATCTATTGAATCCAATATGCGCTTCGGTTCCGTTTTATCTAATTCAATAGTTATTAATCCTAGAGACTTGTCAATTCTTAATGTCCTAGCCATTTTAGAGCAGTATGAAGAATTGCTACACTCTATAATATTATGTGTATTACCTCCCTAATTAGGATACAAGTATTATTAGGCCAAAGAAGCATTCGAATATAAACTCACACAAAGTTCTACAAACCAATGCTAATTCTAGTACAACACAAATTAGTATTGGCATTATCTATCACTTTCTGTCACCTGTGGCCTCTTTAGTGGAAGGTATCAGGAATTTCCAAAAAGATTCAAACCAATCAAGACTCAAACTGGCTCCAATTGCAGCAACTTCGCTACACATATTCAGCCATTCTTGCCACATCGCCATACCGACAAGAAATGGATTCAAATAACCACCTAATGCTGAACTAACATCCTTGTTATCTGTGTATGTATGGTCCTCATTGTAAAGAGATATCTGGTTACGTTGCTCAAGGTTAGCAGGCTTGAGACTAGTAGAAATCGGTTTTACCTCCTCTATTGAGGTAGATTCTAATTTTGCTATGGTGGTTAAATCAAGGCTGGTTTCTTCATTTTTTCCTGATACTGGCATAATTTGTTGCTCTTCTGGCCTGACTTCAACCATAGGCTGAGTTACTTGCGCTAATACAGGCTGAATATCTGTATCAGTATCTTTGTTTTTATCTGAAACAATAAAAGTCTGAGAGGAAACCGTCATTGGGGGTTGTATGCTGGTCTTGGGAAGATTATTGTCAAGTGGCTTTTGCTCCATTTTCGTTGGGCCTATTTCTACTACTGATGGGCTTGAACCTATTTCTTTATTCTTCTGAGACATGTACATCGATGAAAGTGGTGATTTAATAGTGGATACATTTCCTGGCTTGTCCATGGTAGCTGATGTAGATGTGGCTGAGTGCATTGTGGATTGTTCACGTTCATTTGAGGTAATTTTAACAGGACTTACCGCTTCCTTACGATCAACAGAACGGCTTTCTACATCTCCATTTTCATGATGCATTTCTATTATTGTGTGGGATGATGGCGGTAACCTAATGGGACTGGGACTGGAAGTATTATCATCTTTTTTCGTCTGCTCTCCCCCACTTGATTGTGGCTCTGTTGGATTATCCATAACTGGTTGGATTGACCTCTCAATTGTTTTAGGTAGATCGATGTTGACAGGTTGTTTACTATAGTATTTTGCTGCTAATTGAATATCATCTCGCTTTGACATTTCTGTGTCTTTACTTTTTTCTTTCTCCTTTTGGTCTTCCCCTTTTTTTGGTATACCTATTTCTTCGTTGACTGATCCTGTGATCTCAGTCTGGGCAGTACCTTGTAAATCTCTAATATTGCTGTAGTTTTCTACAACTCGAATATTCTCATTAAAATCTGATGCGTAACTTATTTTTTGTCCGTATTGTGTTTTCCTAAAATGCTCAAATTCATTTGCATAATTTTCTTGTGTTGGTGGTTCTATGCCATATTGATATCTCCCTCTTACCTCCTCTTCACTTAGCATAAGCCATAATATTTTTCCATCGAAGGCATCGGTCACATATTTAGGAATCCAGAATCTGTGTTTGTGTACTCTGCCATGTTCTAATAGCAAATGGTTTTCAGATATCTTCTTGATCTCCCCAATATCTTTTCCGTCTTTACTTTTTACTTTCTTGCCGTTAATGGTTTTCCATGTTCTAGTTGGCCCAGCTCTGTTGGTAGGGGATGTCATAGGATAGGTAAACATTGGGAAACATCATATTTTAAGGAGTGATCAGGTTAGGTTGTCACGATAGGTATTTCCGTTACAATATGACAAAATTTCAGGTTGATATACTGACAAAGACGGTGGAATAATTCTTTTAAACTAATTTTATTTTTTTACAGTATTATATGGGAATGACATTTCTCGAAAGACCCAATTTCTATAGTAACAGCCAGTAGCAGCTGAAATCAAGTGGTATTGTACCAAGACATTAGTAGCAGCTGAAAACATGGGTGGCAGCAACAGGAAAAATAGTGGTAGCAGCTGGTAACACCGTGGTAAAAAGTTGTTAGCAATGGGTAATTTGATGGTAAGAAATGGCGACAGCTGAACCTGTCTGTATATGTATAATAGATAAGGCATGGGAATCTAACGACACGAGATCAGAAGGAGAAGTGTGTTCTGTAACTATACCTACAGGGTAGGACGGTTAGGCATATTGAGCAGCTAATACATACGTCATTTACCGAAATGGGTAGAATAATCAATAAACACAAAGAGGAAATTGAACGACAAAATGCCAACTGGAGGAGAAGGTTATATATGATTTTAAATCAAAATCTGAAACCATCCAAGCTATCAAGTTATCTGAAGACAAGAATTTCGTAGATGTAGTCATAGCGCTAGATCTCCAACCGAGAATTCTTGAAATTAGAGAGTATGCATGAACTAGTTAGGGCTTATTAACCGACTATACCTTTGTTCATTAGAAATAATTCACGATCCATCGATCGACTACATCAAAATCCAAGACCCGACCACGTCTAACTAATAGTTTGTTGTAGGAATACCAATCAACCATACCTGAATAATAATTACTGGCAAGCTAAAGGTATAGTGGTCAAATAGGCATAATCCAAAGCACAGTTAATCATGCAACAAAGCAGTAGTAATTAATATGTAATAGTGGTTTATGATCGATATATCCAGAATTGGCAGCCCATTCAGACAAAGAACTTACCGAGGTTTTGTATGGCAGTGAGAACATAATTAAAAAAACGCTAGAAACCTTTTCCTGGATAGAAAGTACTCTGGATGGTTGCATTGATCGTACTGAACTAGCCATGCATGTCACTACCCCTGTAATCTGGAATGGTCTGAACAATCTGAAAGAAAGAGGAGTCAAATTGAGGCTGGTTACAGAGATTACAGCAGATAATATCACTTATGCCAAAAAGATGATGGAAATTGCTGAAGTCAATCATTTAAAGGGTGTAAGGAGTAGTTTTGGAATAGCTGACGGAGTAGAATATCTGGACCATGCAATTTCGGATAGAAATGAACTATCGCATGCAATAATAAGTAATGTTAAAGCAATTGTGGGGGCAAAGCAATATTTATTTGAAACTCTCTGGAATGTAGCTAGCCCTGCTGAACAGGTAATTAAAGAAATTGAAGAAGGAGTTGAACCAACAAAAACAGAGATAATCCAAGATACTACAGTATCAATATCTCGTGCCTATGATATAATAAAATCAGCAAAGGAACAAGTCTTGGTGATATGGGCAACTTCAAAGACATTTGTCATTGGTATGAATGCTGGTGTAGATAAACTCTATTCAGACGCAATCCGTAATGGGGCGATAGTGAAGCTACTGATTCCATATGGAGATAGAGCTGAGGCCATAGTAAAAGATCTAAAAATGCTCGTTCCGAAAATAAATATCAAGATTGCAGATAAGAGTTTAGAGACCAAAATCACTATTCTCGTTGTAGATAGGAGAGAGGTAATGACATGGGAGTTAATAGATGATAAAATAGAAAATCCATACGAGGCTGGTGGCTTGGCAACATATTCTAATAATACGTCAATTGCTTCATCGTATGCAACTATATTTGAAACCCTTTGGAAGCAAACGGAATTGTATGAGCAATCACAAAATTTCAGTAAAATGCAAAATGACTTTGTCAATATAGCAGCTCATGAGCTTCGTACCCCTATACAACCCATAATTGGTCTAACTCAAATTCTACGTTCCCAGATAACAGATAGTAAACAACAAGAATTGCTAGATGTTACCATCAGAAATGCGAAACGACTCAATAAGCTATCATCTGAAATATTGGATGTTACAAGGCTTGAAAGCCATACATTTGAACTGAATCAGGAAGTATGCAATCTTAAAGATATAATTGTCAATACCATGGACGATATAATATTAAGCAACGAGTTTAGTACCAAAAACCTTCAGCTGTCATATGAACCACAAGATATTTTATTAAACGTAGACAAGTCAAGAATAGCTGAGGTACTCTCAA
>NZ_QURE01000078.1 GCF_009898475.1 Nitrososphaera sp. AFS
AGGTATTGATTCATGTGGTAACGGTGGAAATGGTGGGGAAACTCGTGGTGGTAGTGCCAACGGAGGAAATGGAGGAAATGGCGATTTGGTTGACCAACACCCCTGCGGCACTAATGGAGGCGTAGGAGGTTTCGCAATAGGAACTGGCAGCCAAGCGAATGGAGGAAATGGCGGACAGGATTTCGGGAATGGTGGCAATGGTGGTGTTGCTTTAAACGGCGGTGTTGCTAATGGTCAGGACGGAACCAATAGTGGTAATGGCGGTAATGGTGGTTTCGCAATAGGACCAGGAAGTGAAGCCAATGGTACAAATGGACAGAATGGCGGTGTAGCGGTAGGCGCTGGTAGTGATGCCAACGGAGGAGGTGTTGCATTAAATGGTGGTAATACAAATGACATGAGTGGCGGCATTGCACTAAATGGCGGCCAGGATCATCAGGGTTGTAACGTGGCAATAGGCAGCCATTGTTTCAACGTGCCTGGAAGGTGATATCTAGAAGGTGTTGGTTGACGGTGTGGCCCCACAGCGTCATCTTGGTGTGAGCCTCTCTACTAGCGGGGTTTCCGATCAACCATCACTGATGTATACCTGCTTCTACCTTTACGTCATTATCTGTAGAACATATTCCTTTTGGTTATAGAATAACGACAATACTTGGTCTATACGGAAGTCAATATTTTTGTTATTAAAAATATGAATACATTATCTTCACTTTGTGAAATGTAGATCTAAATAATGAATATGCGAGAAGTATATTTACTCTCCAACGTATCTAAATTAGACGGACTTCAACACCAATCACTGGTTCCAGGTATCCCTCCCTGGGGCCAATTTGTTAGGACGGCGATTCGTTTCCTTCCAACATGTTCTCCGAATAAGTAAGAGCAAGATGATTATAGAAATGATCACGGCCGTTTACCTCAGTTGTTCCAATTTCTTCCTTTTGCTTTGGATTGACTCATCAAGACATAGTAGACTATTAACTGTTTAGTAAAGGGGATATGACGAGAAACAAGTATGCCAGATACTAATATGAACACAGCCTATAAATGGGCATCCGAGTTGGCAAATAAATCTCATCTAATCTACATATTAGACATCAATCAAAGGGTAGAATTGATTTCTGAAATTAATGAACTGTTGGGCCGCTACATCAATGATGATCTTAAATCTGGAGGTTTTGGTCTTTTTGAAAAATTTCCGGAGATCGTCAAAGAAATTATCCTTAACAGAATTGATGATATAATAAGACATTACAAACCTCTCGAGACAAATCAAAAATATAGAAAAAGCATAGGATTGCGCCTGTGGTCAGGCTGTCTCTCAGCAGCTAAAGTAATAGCACTCGAAACTCGAGACGGACCAAACACGCCAAAGATGCGAGCTGATGGCTTTCAAGTGTTAGATCCTATTGCAGACACTGATCCAGTCTTTTGTGCAGGCCTTGAGTCTGCGCCATTGTTCAAAAAAAGGAATCAACAGTGTTTCACATTTAATGGAGTTCCTTTAGCTTCACCTGTTCGACGATATCCGAATGAGTATTTAGTGGACAAATAGGATAAGGTATCGAAAATGGGCATGTAAACTTATAGTAGTGTAAACTAACGTACATAAGCATTGTTTTTTCCGATTGCAAGAGATATCCTTCCAGACCAATTATAAAGTAATTTATCCTCTCTTTAGTCCCATCATCAATCCTGGTACAAATCCTAGTCCAGCAGCCACAGGTAGCCCTGATATTGCAATAACAGATGAATGTGCTACTGCAAACTGCGTAGATGTATTGTTAAGTACATGAACCGTCTGTTCATATGCATTAGTCAATGTATATGAACATACATATAGCCATTGCAGCCCATTTTACATCTAACAAGCCCTTATAGGATAAATAAGCAAGTGCAGTTACGAACAACCCAATAATTATGGCAGCTATCTTCATTACCTAATATACCAAATAGAAAACCTCCACCTCCTGAAAAGATTAAGTCTTCTACTGGCAATTGAAAACCTCCTTTCTATATCTTATGCAGTTTTGATTCATTAATAGCCCATCTTTGTTCATTCATACCTAGTACTAGGGTAATAGTTAGCTTTATAGTTTGTGGTTAAGATCTTGGCATAGTTTTATTAATCAATGTCACTTATCATATTGGATTGGGAGAGATTACTTCACTTGCAAAGAATGCTAAATCATTTGCTTCACTAAGAACTACTATACCAATATCTATAGTGAGACAATGGAAGCTAAAGTCAAAAGACAAGTTGTATTGGGAATGGGAGATAAGAGATGGTAATATGGTTGCAGTAGTAAGAAAACATGAAGAGAAATCGAAGCGTAAAACCCAAAAATGAAATTTGACGACAATGATATGTACCGTCCAAAACAAACAAAAGTTGCGTTTTATATAGCATGTTTCACATAACCAGTCGATGGAAAAGAAAGATATACAAAAGGAGACATTAAAACCAGTCAATAAGATAAAATCTGAAGAGGATAAGGAATTACAAGAATTAGAAGTGGAATCGAGTGGTGGCGGACAAGGTGCAGGAGGAGGTTGAGCAACACCAAACGATAGTTCTGGTACTATTTGAGTGAAGTCTAGTTAGAGTTTAATCTTTTCCTCTGCCCCTGTCTTTCTAATTGAGGTATGTTTAGCAATGTCAAGTAAAGTTCGACCTTACGAAATATCTCTGCCTTTTTTACATCTTTCTTTGTCCAGTACACGATATATAATTTATATAGTTAAATAGGCTTGAATAAGCCATAAGGTTGTCTAAAGTCTACAAATAACATTACTAATTGTGGTGGTTATGCCTAAATAGATGTGTTAAATTCTCTTTTTCTAAAAGACTTATTACTAATTAACACGCAACAAGATAATATAATATGGGTGTTGTATTTATGCCCCCAAGGATCTGGATAGAGGTAAAAGGATTGTTATAAATAATGCAATAAAGGACTTTGTTCCGGATACTAAATGTAATGTCAACAAATTGTTTGATTCTTGGGAAGGAAAAAAATCAGAAGAAAGACTAAAGGAAATATTAGGTCAAGATACAGCTGAAAAGTTATTGAAGAAAATTGATATCAAGAATGAAGAAAATGATATGTAGCCGTATGATAAGTTTGATAGGCTTGTTACAGTTTTCATAGTTAAACACATGACATCCAAAGATCTCCCAACTTATAGGAAGGTAATTGAAAATGCAGTCAGGAATTTCAGTCCTGATATTAAAGATCATATCTTGAAAGAACTTGATTTAGAGAAAAGGAATGGATCTATTCAATTCGAAGAGAGATTGAAGGAAATATTAGGTCAAGATAAGGCTGAGAGCTTATTGAAAGAGATTAAGGCAAATAAAAACGAAATAACTAATGATGAGAAGGAAGATCTACAAAATATGTTTAAGGATTCTCTAACCTTCGATTGAAAGCAGCCAATATATTGCCAAAAGGTATACAAAACTATACTACAAATGGGAGCGAAAGAGTCAGATTCTTCTGGAGATGTCCAAGGGCGAGGCCTACCAGAATTTTGCCACTTCAATAAGAGCTTATCAAACCCTGAAAACCTACAGATATCAGCTTGTGCAGTATGTGTCAAGGGTGCGCGATACATTAGACCTGGATAAGATATTTGTTGCTGACCTAGACAACCGCAAACAAGCCGCCTTTTCCAGACCTGGGAGATAGATGGACATGTAAAAAGAAGGAGATCAATGGACAGTGGGATATATGGCAGACTGCATTGAGACTAGTCCAAGGTTATGGAATGTCAATAAGATCAAAAGAGGATTGGGCAAAAACATACGTATTGGATTCAGCATCTGCAAACTTTGTCAACAGGAATAGGAACATCATACCTGACTGGTTCGTTCAGGCTAATAGACCAATCCCCTATGATCTATTAAAGACACCTTTGGGATATTCTCATTAAATAGAAAATGTTCTAGACAGATAAAAATCAGGTATTAACGAATTATAATAGGTAATGGTCAAGATCTTTACTATCGGACACTCAAACCATAACTGGACTGATTTTACTTCTACTTTGAAAGACAATCATATAGATGCAGTAGTTGATGTACGTCGTTATCCAGGATCTAAAACATGTCCACAATTTAACAAGGAGGAGATGATTAAAGTACTCAAGAAAGAAAATATACCATATGTACACATTGAGAAGCTTGGTGGAAGGCGAAAGCGATCAGATACCAAAAGATCTGGTTACGATGATAATAGTGGATGGAAAAACAATAGCTTTAGAGCCTATGCTGATTATATGGCCACCACATCATTTAGAGAAGGTATCCATGAGATACTTTCACTTATGACAAATTATAATAATTTAGCTATTATGTTGTATTGAATACTAAATTATATAATACGTTTTACTACCATCGGCTGTGAACAAAAATGCTTCAGGGTCTAAAGTAACCGCCCATGCTGGTACAGTTACAACTGTAGACACTGCTGCTGAAAGAAAGTTGGAAAACGCCACAGAAGGACTACCGTCTCGCTTTTCTGGCCTCCTTCAAAGGATGTTCAACATACCTGCGAACAACAATAACAATAGAGAAAATGCTTTAACCATATGTGATTATATACAGTCTCTAAAATCAGAGATCAACCTATCCACTAATTACAGAAGGGATGTTATAGAACTGCTATACAAATTCTCAACACTCTTCAATAACAAATCCTTTATGGACATAACCAGGGAAGATGTAATATCCTTCCTGGATAGTTTTCGCAAAATCGATAGCGTGGATCCTTTGCATAAATGGGTCGGGACATACAATATATACGCAATCCACTTAACTAGATTTTTCAAATGGCTGTATAACCCAAGTATAGAACCAGACAAGAGACCCAAACCTAAAGTTGTTCAGAACATACCACGACTTAAACGAAAGGAGAAGTCAATCTATAAACCAACAGACATTTGGACTCAGGAAGATGATTCCTTATTCCTGAAGTATTGTCCTAATGTAAGGGATAGATGTTATCATGCAATCTCTAGAGATTCAGCATGCAGACCTCATGAACTATTGAAATTGAGGATAAAGGATGTAGTATTCAAACTTACACCTGACAAAAAACAGTATGCCGAAATCCTAGTCAATGGTAAAACGGGTACTAGACCTATTCCATTAATAGATTCGATACCATACATAAAAGATTGGATTTCACAACATCCTCAGGGCGGTAATCCTAATAGTATATTGCTATGTGGATTCGGTAAGAGTCTAAACAGAGTGATTAGTATACTAGGTCTTCATAGGAAATATGCCAATTATAGGAACAAGTTCTTCCCCAAACTGCTAGACAGTCCAGCTGTCCTGCCAGAGGACAAGCAAAAGATCAAGGAATTGCTCAAAAAACCATGGAACCCATACATCAGAAGACATAGCGCTCTAACTGAGAAGTCCACAATACTGAAGGAACATACTCTACGTCAATATGCAGGTTGGTCACCCGGCTCTAATATGCATCTGAAGTACTTACATTACTTTGGCAATGAATCTAATGATAACATACTAGAAGCATACGGGATAATTTCTAAGGACAAACATCTATCAGAGGCACTAAGACCGAAACAATGTCCTAACTGTAACGAACCAAACAAACCGGATAGCAAGTTTTGTGCTAAGTGTAGGATGGTACTAACGTATGATGCATATAGTGAAACACTCGAATCAGAGAAGCAGAAAGAAGATAAATTATCCATCATGGAAAAACAGTTTAATGCCATGCAGTCACAAATGCAATCTCTAGTTTCAACACTTTCTAAACTCACAGAACAAGGGCAAGTAAATACAGTAGCACAAACACTTTACTCTTCTGGTATTTTGAGGGAAGGAGCAGGAGCGAAAGAAAAATGATTTGTGATATTAAGAATGACCGCATATCGCTGCATAGTTGCCATTTTGGTTAATGGTGATCTCGTTTTGGGTGTATACGGTCTACCAAATTGTGTAATTTTTCTGTTTGCATTAGAACATATATAAGGGTAGTTGTAGCACAGGTCTACTTAGTAACACCCTTCGAGGGAGTTAAAATTACGTGAGTGCTCCCACATAAACCTTATAGGGAACATCGTAGTTACTCCCTAGAAATGAGTTCATTTTTCAATTCTATCGTTTGTGTGGGTAATAAACCATGATAACGATTCCAAAAAAGGCCATAGTTTTTGTAGTTGCGTCTTTCTTAGGTGCGGCATTAATTTTTAGTTTATATTCTGTACCTGCATCTGTTCTAGCGAAAAGTACAAAAGGACCAATAACATGCCGACCGTTATTTACGTTGGCTGGTAATGCACCGCACGTCCAATGTTGCCAGACAACTACCTTCCCTAGTGGTTTTAGATCAACTTCCTGCACTACGTGTGATAATACACAACCACCTAGCAACTGCGGCCCAAGTTATCCGGGACGTGCAGGAAGTAACCCAACGGTAGGGCCTACTCAATCAGGAAATGGACTTAATAGCACTGGGGCAAAAACTAACGGACAAAGTGGCCTGCCTGGTCACTTAGGAACTGTGCTTCCTTCTTCAGGTAGTAACAATACCAACACTGGGACGCTGCCTGCGTCAACCGTAACCAAGGAACATAATACCTCTTCTCCCCAGGTACTTAGTTCAACAGGAAATCCTAGTAATAATCAACAAACATCAGGACATCACCACCATAAAGGTGAACCGGATGGGGGAACCTCCTCGAGTGGAAACACAAACAATAATCCATCAAATGGAGGAACTAGCAACGGTAAGAGCAGTAATAACAACAATAACAACAAGAAATAAGATAAGAAGCAGGCAGTGCCTAGTAGTGCAGACCGATCGGTTTGCTTCTAGTTATCCGCTTTGTTACAGATTAACAACTTCCCGCTACTACTGATTGACAGTTCAATGTAATATAGTGATTTATTTTATAGTAAAAGTGGTACCCATAGTAATTGGGAGTGTATTATTTGAATTTTCTTCAGGTGCAGAAGAGGCTTTAGCGTTGTAAGTTCCCGCTTGTACTTCCTTTCCGTCATAATCCTTTTGATCCCATTGAACTGTTTTCGACTCACCTGGTTTCAGTTCAGACATAACTTGTGATCCAAGCATTCCAGCCTGTTGGTGAGTTCTGGTATTTTGTATCGTCAAACCAAGGGTTGAATCAGGGAATTCTAATGTGCTTTTCCCATTATTTTTCACAGTTATAACAACAGTCTCACCTGGCTTGTACGTTTTCTTATTTGTACTTAAGTGCAAGGTTGATTTATCTTGTGCATTGGTATAATCTATCATATAACCAAATATTATAACAGATGAGATTGTTATTATTACTGCTATTAAGCAATGAGAATTACCAAGTTTATACATTTGTATTATTCTCCATATTGCTTTTGGGCCCATTGACATGTTTTACACTAAGTGATAGACATAGGGATATTGACTTTGAAGTTGGTGTTGATGTTGCTATTGATGCAGGCAATTGACAATAAATTATTCGGACAGGGATATAATATCTGGGATTATACTGCAATGCAGAGCAAACCTACTTTTGTATTAGAATCAAAAATTGTGATTGTTGTTAGTGACAACTCTACTACAAATATGCCCTGTATTTGATGAATAGCCACATAAAAAATGCTAGAAATGTGTTGTTGGATATGCTGACAAAATGAGTTCCTGCTCCCGATAAAGTATATCCTTCAGGGGAGTAAGGAATATGTTCTACTGTTTGTAATGTAATGGTACAGCAAGCACATCAGTGGTGGTTGATCGGAAACCCCGCTAGTAGATGAGGCTCACATCACAATATAAGATGACACTATGGGGAGAAACCATCAACCAGCACATTCATGATTCGTGTTACTGTAATACCCCCCTCTAGAGTCGTTGAAATACTGGACACGCTAGGTTGCTGAATAACCTCAAATACTGATTAAAAGAAAAAAGGAGTATTGTTTCCAGTTATATTACAACACATATGATGCTTCACTTCTTAACCTTCCTTCTAAGTTCCCATAACTCGTCTAGGGTTTTATTAAAGACGATATTATAGGTATCGCCCATTTGACCATAGCGTTTTATCCTGTTCAAAGTGTCCTCCCCAAGTGTAATTGTCTTTTTATTTCTAATTACAAACCTGGTTTTCATGCGGGAGATTACATAAATTTTGCTGATATGTGTAATGTTATACAATGCATTACATGGTTGGTCTAACACTCCTGGCCAATGATGTTGAATATATTTAGCACGATGAATCGACGTGAACATATCCGGCGTGTGCAAGATACCGTAAAGCAGTGGGCCAAAGACCACCAGTTGATTTTGGCATAGAACGAATCGAATTGAGCAAGACTAGTGTACTGATATAGAGAAAAGATTTGTTTAGCCATATTTGCAAATAGACGTCTAATGGCGGAACACGTCGTTACATAATCAATGTCCCATATGCTGGGCGGTTTGGAAAGCAACGTCTTTCTTCTTTTTCTATCTCAAAACTGACCTAGCCTAATTTAAAAGCTTTTCAGAGGTTCGGAAAATGTGACTGAAATCGCCGATGGAGCTCAGCCCACCAGGGTAGTAGGAAAGCACGGCCCCTACTGAGCTGAGCAAGAGTACAAGTGGCTCCGCCTTGTCCTCTCGAGGGATAACGTAAGACAGGGCGAAACCAGCATGACCAGTCTATACTAGACCCTGAAGATACATAAACAGCCCGTGTACCGTGCATTGCAATATCATGCTTACTTTTGGCTAAATTCTCTGGAGAACGGAGTTTGGCCAAATGTAGCGTGAATCAAATTTTCGGATGTAACTATCCCTAG
>NZ_QURE01000010.1:0-53516 GCF_009898475.1 Nitrososphaera sp. AFS
AAGAATTTGTCTCTTTAGCATAACTACAAAAGAAATAGAGAGAAGTACAGCGATTGATAGCGAAGATATTATGGTTGCATTTTGTATCATGTTAGCTGCAGTTGCTAACGTTGGGAAAATCATACGAAAATTCTCAAACAGACCCACAGGTAATAAGATAACGACCATTCCGACAAGGAATAAAGATGAATTCTCGCCGATGAAAGATACAACCCTTCCTTCTTGGTTAACTTTTCCTCTAATCTCACTTTCGCCTTCACCTTCATTTTCACTTGTATCAAAGGAGGCCTCTTCATTCCTATACTTTGCAGGTTCTGAAGATCTGCCGTCATGTTCACGGAGTATTTGCAAGCCTCCTTCGGTTATGGTATAATGTTTTGAATTCTTATTGATGTAAGTACCCATCCTTTCTAGATGGTAGTAAATTGATCCAGTTGATAGGCCAGTCGCGTCTCTGATCTCCGTAAAGCACGCTGATCCGTTCTTGTCTGCTATCGCCCGCAAGATTTTGATTCTAGTGCGTCTAGCGCGAAGTTGAGTCTCTCCAGTCAATGTCGATTATAGACTCCAAAATTATTTATCTCTTTCTCAGTGAGCCAGAAGCTATGTGCAATCCTTTTTAACTCTAGTTATACTACCTTACGTACTCGCAAGACTTATACACATAACTTATGTTACCATAGAGGATGTCAAAGTGGGGTCGTAGCGAAGCCAGGCATCGCAACGGGCTCCAGATCTAAGATCAGGGCTAGTTGAAGAGACCCGTGGGTCAAGGGTTCAATTGACTATAGTCAGCACTCAGTCAGGACAAATCCCTTCGACCCCACTTTAACTGGGCATTTGATGAGTAGTATTTATCGAGTCTGTTGAATACACTTTGTCAGTTCCGAATATGACCCGAAAGTATTTTTTGCTTCAGGAATATGCTTTTCGATTGCTTTGTATGCGGAATCCACAAAGACTCTAGTAGGATCCTCTTTTCTCACAAACTTTAAGATCTTCTTTGCTGTAGAACCTAACTTTCCAAAATAGATGACAGAACTTTCTTCAATGATTGAATCTGCATCTGCACACGTAACACCAAACTTGAGAAGATGAGCTTCTAATTTACCTGCGCAGTGGGCAAAATGCACAGAGTATGCGCTACTATCATATTCAGTCACTCAGACTTCACCTGACCCAATAAATAGGCTATAACTACCTTTTTAACATTCCACCATAGCTATGCGCTAGTGGTGATTGGTTTGGCCGATTCGCTTTATACAAAATCAATTCCCCTTAACATTTTGTCTGGATCTAAATTCATACCATGTGCCGAATCGAATTATTGCTACTCCTACCGCGATTACCCCTATTGAAATTGCCAGCAGATTTGGTTTAACCAATGTATTCAATGGATTTGGCGCTGACGAAGCCAAGGTACAATTGTGATCATGACAGTCATTTATAATAGGATATGCTAATAGGACAACGGAAATAATCACTAGCATTATCGCTCCTATGGAAGATAGGATTGCACCTGACTTTATGAAAACCTTTACGTCCAATGGAGACTAATCAATGAGTTATACAATTAATTGTTGGTAATGATGTCAACGGATTTGATTTACATCGATAGTAACAAATCGATAAGTGTTGTCCTTTGAGACTTTTCTAAATTGCTCATTATAGTAAATATATGGTAGTTCCTTGTTAATGTGATGATCCCAAAGCTCATGGATTGAATCAAAGTACTCCTTTCTTTTTTTACCCCTCATGCGAAGTATCTCGTGGCATAAGACATGGGAAAGCTTCGCGCAGTTTATATCGGCATAAAATCTTACGCGCTTAGATTCTGAACTTTCTGATTCCAGTCTTTTCCAGTAGATCATTCCGAAATTATCCGAGGAGTACCCTTCTGTCCGGCAATCTGTCCAAAATGGTTTAAAGTTTGCTAGATAGAAATGGTAGACCGACTTGCCACGCTCAATGTGATCCCTAGCTAGATAGCTGATGGACATTCTATCGAATATTCTTCCAGGAACGACTGGCAAGATATCAGCCTCAACGTTAAAATCCAGATCAAAATTGCGTTTTATCCACCATCTATAAAACCTCGTCATCGACGTAACATAGTCCCAATCATCCTTCTGTCTTGACACCCATTCATCGTTCCTTGCAACGTAGATGAAGAACAGTTTTGAAGGATACATGATGGTGATACCCTTCTTGAGATATATATTATAATAAACAACTACTTAATTGGTAGACTGCATCTCCCTTTAATTGGTTTATCACCCTTATCGATAGATTCTTAATGCGGCTAAATTAAGACCCATACGGGGTGAAATAATGGTGCTCACCAGATTGGGAACAATAATTCTTTTGGTGGCAGATATGAAAAGATCAATAGAGTTTTACAAAGACCTGATTGGGCTTCCGTTGAGGCAACAATCCTCCGAATGGACTGAATTTTTCGATGGTGGCACTACTTTGGCATTACACCCAGCAAAGAGGAAGGACAAGATAAATGCCTCTCCTACAATATTAGTTGGTTTTATGGTCAATGACCTAGACAATACAGTTAAGCGACTGAAAGAGAAGGGAGTGAAATTCTTTAAAGAACCAAGACAAGAGCCATTTGGCAAACACACTATATTTCAAGACCCTGATGAGCATTTAATTTCAGTTGTTCAACTCGAAACCAAGTCGGCCGAAGGGTTCGACCTGTTAGGATTGATAGGTGCTGAATAACTCGTGGTCATCATACTGATAGCAAGGTTAATTTGACCCTTGTACGATAAGTTGAATTAGCCGGCCATAGGGGCAGGGCGCGACCCGGTCCCATTCCGAACCCGGAAGTCAAACCTGTCGTCGCTGCTGTATTACTTACCTGCGTGAGCGGTTGGGAAGCAGCAGTGCTGGCACTTAATTTGGTATTCTATCTAGAAGATAGATGGGAGGCCATCTCACTTAAAAAGGACTTGAATATCTGAATTACTCCCATAACAGAGTGAGTAATGCAGACATATTTGGATATTAGACTTGTCCGTTCGATCGGTCAATGAGAAATTTTATCAAGGTACGAACTCCGAATCCTGTTGCTCCTTTGGGATTGTAGCTCTTTTCATATGTTCCGTCTTGAGTCCAAGCTGTTCCTGCAATATCTAAGTGTATCCACGGAACTTCACTTGTGAAATTGGAAAGAAATGCCGCCGCTGTGATAGCCCCTCCAGGTCTGCCCCCAATATTTTTAATGTCCGCTATACTACTTTTTATCTGTTCATGATGTTCTTCAAACAATGGCAATTCCCAAATTTTTTCTCCGGTTTTTTTAGATATCTGAATTAACTTTGCTATAAGCTGTTCGTCCGATCCAACGAGCGCAGCAACGTTGGCACCGAGGGCAATAATAGCTGCCCCTGTCAGAGTTGCTAGATCTATGATTGCTTTAGGTTGATACTTTGAAATACCATATGCGATCGCATCTGCAAGGATGATTCTTCCTTCAGCGTCGGTGTTCAGCACCTCCACGGTTTTGCCGTTATACATGGTTATGATCTCTCCCGGTTTATACGAGCTACTGGAAGGCATATTTTCGACAGAAGGAATGATACCTATTACATTTAACTTGAGACCTAATAATGCAACTGCTTTGAGTATACCTAGCACTGCACAACCGCCACACTTGTCATATTTCATCTCATCCATTTTATCGCCGGGTTTCAAAGAAATTCCGCCCGTGTCGAAGGTAACTGCCTTACCAACCAAAAGATATGGTTTTTGGCTGTTTGAACCACCGCTGTGTTTTAGAACTATCAATTTGGGTGGGTTATTGCTTCCTTTGCCTACGGACACTATTCCATTCAATCCTATCGACTCCATCTCATATCGTTCCAATATCGTCACTTTAATTCCGAACTCCTCTAGAGCTAAGGCAAGTTTGGCAATTTGTGCAGGAGGACATTCATTGGGCGGGAGGTTACACATGTCCCGAGTAGAGTTGACTGCCTCGGAAGTTAAATGGGTCTTGTCCGCAATCATTTGGAATCTCTCAGAGTCTGATTCGACCAAAATAGTGGCCAGCACAGGTCCAAAGTTTGAGGACGTACGATTTGTTTTATACCTTTGGAAGGAGTATAAGGAGAGATGCATACCTTCAACAATAGCTTCTATTAGCGAGTCATCAACTGTACTAAAAGGTAATACAGCTAACTCTTCAACGTTTGACTCCCTTGCATCCAGAACTGCTTTGCCTGCAATAAGTCTAGCTTTTTCGTCTGTAAATTTCTCCCTCTCTCCTAGACCAATTAGCATAATTTTTCTGATTGTACCATTTCCCATTAGCCTGAACATCATACGTGAACCAAAATTCCCTTTGAATTCATTATTTTCGATTACGTCGATTATTGCAGCTTTAACTGTTTCGTCAATAAACTTTGATTCTAAAATATCAGAAATACACCTATAACTAACTCCGCGGTTTGTATTTTATCCGAAAGAGATTCTCTTACCTCAATCCTGATCATGGTTTAGCGTAACTCTTTAATTATTTTAAATTATCTGGCCGGTAATTTGGCTAAAGTTGATCCTACGTTTTCATTGCTTTAAGTCTGTAAGTATATCTTTTTATTTTCCTTGCCCAGCTCTTCTTATGATCTGATTAGAGACGAAATGAGATGACAAGAGGTCGTGATAAATATGGGTTTTAGGATGCGCTATCTTGATCTTAAGAGGAAGATATGTGATATACGTATGTTGGCAATCAGCGGTATTGCAGAAGCTGGCTCAGGCCATCCAGGTGCTTCATTTTCTGCCGCTGAGATTATGGGTGTTCTCTATCTTCGAAAGATGCGTCATTTACCTGACAAACCAGATTGGGAGGACAGAGATTATTTTATCAACTCAAAGGGACACTCTGCTCCTGGATTCTTCGCAACATTGGCAACTGCTGGGTATTTTCCGCCAGAAGAAATGGAAACTCTACGCAAGCTAGGGAGCCGGCTACAAGGTCATCCAGTAAGATACACTCCTAACGAGGTTCAAAGTGTGCCTGGCATCGAATTTTCGGGAGGGTCTGAAGGGATCGGTCTTTCTGTCTCGATAGGCATAGCTCTAGCAAATAGGTTAGACGGAAGAAAGAATCGCGTCTTTACCTTAATTGGCGACGGTGAGTCCAACGAAGGCCAGATCTGGGAGGCAGCTATGGCAGCCGCCAAATTCAAATTGCATAGGCTAGTCGTCCTGCTAGATCGTAACCGCATCCAACAAGATGGTTTCACAGAAGATGTCATGCCACTCGATCCTACTCGCGATAAATGGTCAGCCTTTAATTGGAACGTAATTGAAATCTGTGGTCACAACGTAGAACAGATAACCGACGCTTTGAACAAGGCTAATGAAATGAAAGATAGGCCTACCATAATTATAGCAAATACCATTAAGGGGAACGGAGTCAAGCACATGACAAATAATCCTCAGTGGCACGGTAAAGCGCCCCCAAGAGAACATACTCCAATATTGCTAGAAGAGTTGAGGAGTGAATGTTTTATTGCGCCTTCGATTATAGCGGGCCGACAAGAGAATTATGAAGAGAAGATTAAAAATGCAGAACGAGGAGGTGCTGACATCATCCATCTCGATATAATGGATGGTAAGTTCGTACCTAATACTACTTTCTTTTCTGATACAATTAAGCAGCTAAGACGTATTACCACACTACCATTTGATGCCCACCTGATGATCGAAAATCCACTAGATCACATCCAAGATTATGTTGATGCCAGGTGTGATGTGATTACTGTTCATGCAGAAATGTGTAATGAAAGTCAATTTTTACAAATTATCGACAAATTGCTTTCAAACGGAATCAGCCCAGGAATTGCTCTCAACCCATCTACAGATATTCCATCTTGGCTCTATTCCCATCTGCATAATCTCGATGTGATTTTGATAATGTCGGTGAATCCAGGGTTCGCAGGCCAGAAGTTTATTCCTGGAATATTATTAAAAATCCACGACATTAATCAAAAGGTCCGCAAGCACGGATTCCGGGGTTATATTGAGGCTGATGGCGGGATTGATGCTACCATAGTACAAAAAGTGTACGAGGCTGGCGGCAGGATATTTGTGGCTGGAAATGCTGTTTATGGAAGCGGCGACATTCACGGTGCAATTATCCAGTTAAGACACAAGGTAAATGTAGCGCTTGAAAGAAAGCTATTGGATGAAGCAAACGCGATAGGTATAAGGAATGATTGGTTGAAGACACGTAAACATATATTGATTCCACTAGCAAATGAGCTAGGCATAGAGGAGGAATTGCATGCTCTTAAGTAATGAACAAAAGAAATCTGATATGAGAGGTGCTTACGGAGATGCCCTTGTAGAATTGGGGGCTGAGAACCAAAATATAGTTTGTGTAGGAGGAGACACGACAGATTCACTCAAGATCAAGAAATTTGGAGACCATTTTCCAGACAGGCTCTTTAACGTGGGTATAGCTGAGGCAAACCTTGTTTCAATTGCTGCTGGACTTGCGATTGCTGGTAAAATTGCATTTGCGAGTACATACGCCGCCTTTCTGCCAGGGCGATGTCTCGATCAAATACGCAATGCTATTTGCTATCCCAACCTTAACGTGAAACTCGTGGTTTCACATGCTGGTCTAACTGTTGGACCAGACGGTGCATCTCATCAGCAACTGGAGGATTTCTCGACTTTGAGAGCTATACCTAACATCCAAATAATTGTTCCTGCCGATGCGGTGGCTGCACGTTATTTGATCCGGTCGATTTCTATGATTAAAGGACCATTTTATGTCAGACTTGCAAGGCCTGCCAGTGAAGTGTTGTACGATGACAATGCTGTTTTCAGAGTAGGTTCAGGAAATATCTTGCTAGAAGGTTCCGATGCGACGATTATTGCTTGTGGCTTAATGGTGTCAAGAGCTTTAAATGCTGCCAAATATTTGAAAGCTAATTATGGCCTGTCTTGCAGAGTGGTTGATATGTTTTCAATTAAACCTCTAGACGCTCATTTGGTAGCTAAATGTGCGAAGGACACAGGGACAATCATAACGGTAGAGGAACACAATTTGATTGGAGGACTAGGCTCGGCAGTTGCAGAGTCATCATCGGAATCTTGTCCAATCCCAATTAAAAGAGTTGGGGTGCGAGATACTTTTGGAGAATCGGCGAGGGACGGAGAAATCGATGCTTTATTAGAAAAATATGGGTTGGCTACTAAAGATATCGCGCATGCAGTTATCGAATGTAGGAAAAGGAGTAAGAAATGAAGATTTTCCTGGATTCTGCCAATCTATTATTCATTAAAAAATATAACGATATGGGGATAATCGATGGTATCACGACCAACCCTACCTTACTGTCACGAGAAAGAGACAATCCGGCTATGTTAATGCGAGAAATTGTTAGCATTGTTAAGGGTCCTGTGAGCTTGGAGGTGACTGCAACACAAACCGAGGAAATGGTGGAACAAGCCCATCGTCTGAGGAAGTACGGTCAAAATGTCATCGTCAAAATTCCGATGATACCAGATGGGCTTAAGGCTGTTAGACAGCTCACGCATGAGGGCATCCCAACCAATGTAACACTTGTTTTTTCCGCTAACCAGGCGTTGCTAGCCGCAAAAGCTGGAGCATCATACGTTAGCCCATTTATTGGTAGGTTGGATGACATTGGTCAGGATGGGCTAGAAGTTATTAGGCAAATTGTTCAAATCTTTCGGAACTATGAGTTTGGAACAAAAGTTCTAGTTGCTAGTGTAAGACATCCACTTCATGTGATAGAGTCAGGAAGAATTGGAGCCGACGTAGTTACTTTACCACCTGAAATCTTGGCTAAGCTAATATTTCATCCCCTAACAGACAACGGCCTCGCTTCATTTCTTAAAGACTGGGAGCAGCTGAAGAAAGAAACCCCGAACGTTGAAATCTAACTAATCTCGCAGCAAATGTATCACTCTATTAGGTATGTCCTCCAATCTACTGACCGCAAGGCTCTTTTCATAGGTTAAGTACTTCAAATTTGAACCTATGCTAATAGCGTCGTTCAAATTCCTACCTAACCCCAGCGCGACCATGTGTATTCCCAATTTCCTGTATGATAGAACCATCTCACGGACGGCATCAAAATCCGAAGGCTCCCCGTCAGTTAGGGTCACCATGATATCTGGCTTGAATGATTTTACTATAGGATGTAACAAACCATACATTTCTGCGAGCGGAGTCCCTCCACTTGCACGTATCTGGGCGAGTCTACGAGCTCCAGTTGCCGACCACTTTACATTTTGCGGCTTTATTATCCAACATCTCAACTGTGTTGATTCTGTACTGAAAGCGTAAACTGCAAATCTAATTCCTAGATAATGCAAAGCCTCGCACAGGGCAACTGTCGCCCGCTTGTACTCTATCTCCACCTGTTCTATGCTACTAGAATGGTCTAGCAGAATTGCAACTTTTGTTTTGAGCGTGAGTTTAAAATCGGTCAGAAAATTATGAGAGAGCATTTCAACGTAGCTCTCAGGATCAAATTCCTCCCCTGACTCTTCGTGTCTTTCTAGCCACCCTGTTTTCCAATCTCTGAATTTAGCCTTCACTTTCCTGATTAAATCTGTATCATAGATAGGCGACGGATCTATATTCATCGTCTCAGGGACGCTTAGTCCTAAGTTTTCCAAGCTTTCGTAGCCTTTGTTTTCAGTCCGTTTGCTTTCCTTTAGTAATGATTCGTACTCTCTGAGTACTTCATTTCCTTCAATAATTTCGCTTGAACTCTTCTCGATATCAGCCATCTTGCTAGTTCTTTTTACGATTTTTTCAATTTGCTTTACAAGGTCACTCTGGTTCATACCTAATCCTATTAGTCTTGTTCTAGGAGTCAGTATAGCTACCGAAGTGAGGGCATCCAACTCAAGCATTTTAATCAATCGGGGTATATGTTTCTCAATCCAGTCTGTGCTGTGGCGATTCTTGATCGCATCGTCTACTGTCTCATTAGCAAATATAGATGCCCTTTTTACTTTCTCCAAGTCATTCCCGTACAATTCACCTTTGAGGTAGCCTGTAAGGAAATACTGAGAAAAGGCCTCAAGAATTTTTGATTTTCCGTAAATCGAATTGAGCAAAGGACGCGAAAGCCAGGACATCCCTTCATTAAAAATGAGTTCTTTAATCATCCCTTCCCAATTTTGTAGTCCGAGGATTTCAACTCGTTTGATCTCCAATGTATTGAGCAGAAATCCAAATGCATGTTCATTGCTCAATGTTTTGGATGAAAAGTGCATTCTCATAGATTCATGCCATAGACCGACCCGCCACTGTCTGTATTGTTGGAAACCACTCCCCAGATAGTAAGTAAGGAGGGGTAGGAAGATTTGATTCTTGTCGATTTTTGTGAACGGCATCTTGTCCTTGCTTAGTATTATGATTGCATTATCGTTGCCAGACCAGCGCCGAGTTAGAAATGTAGCGAGGTCAATTAAAACGTCGTTACGCAAATGCGTGAAATCTATCTCAGACATTATCATAGCGTGGGTTTACTCTACCTATTCAACGAAGATAGATGTTATCATATCCATAACCTTTTGATATTCAACTTCTCCCCACTGATCGTATGCATTGGCATAAACTATCTCAGCAGCCTGTTTTGCATTACTCCCAGTGTTAAGAAGCTTTGCGAAGGCTATCGATTCCCTTAAACTCGGGCTATAGTACAACTCCTCGATGGCGGCAGCTTCCCGTAAAATCTTTGCTAGCTTGATGGCATGACGTATATCTGTAATCTTGGATGAATCTACGGACGTGTGGCGCCTCACAATTTCAAGCTCAATCTCTTCAGGAGGGTATTCTAAACGTAACCTAATTGGAAATCTACTTAGGAGTTGAGGAGGAAGTTCTTTGGTTCCCACGTGGGATAGCGGATTAATTGTTGCGATTACCGACCACTCATGATTAGCCTTAATAATCTGCCCTTCAGCCTCCTTTAAGATGATTTGCCTCCTATCATCTAAAGCTTCATCTAAACGTAACAATACATCTGGTTCTGCAGCATTTAATTCATCTAGGTACAGTAACCCTCCGTTTCGCATGGATTTGACTAATATTCCTTCCACAAAGCCAACTTGTCCTTCTTCCAGGGTCTTAGATCCAACTAGGTGGGATTCTCTGGTTCGCAGACTGAAATTTACAGAGTACAGTTCCTTATTTAGCCCTGTGGCAAACTTCCTTACGAGGGTTGTTTTACCGGTTCCCTTTGGTCCAATAATTAATGCAAAAAGGCTGGCTTGGTATGCTTTGGTTAGAACTTCAAGGGCATTATTCCAATCCAGATAATCTATCTCCATCATGTTCCTCTCCATCACCATTTTGATAACCTCTTTGCTTAAAAAGCAATACTCATGTCAGAATCTTCAAATTAACATCTAGAACTCAAAACAGTTTTCTTGTTGCTAAGGTAGTCGGTCAGAAGTACTCTATCGAGTGTTGCAGGATTAATATAGTAAGACCTGCCTTTGACTCCTCTTTCAAAGTCGTTTATATATCCTAATAATGAATCTTCCTCACTAATCATAACTGTGTCGATTTGGACTTGATTCCTGCGACATTTTTTTGCTTCGGAAATTGTCTTCTCGCCTATATATTGGTCAACTTGTTTGTATCGATAGCATAAATAGACTATTTGGCCATTCCCATAATCGAAATTGGAATTAAGCTTATCTTTGTCAGGTAAATAAAAATGAGAGTATGGCCTTTGGGCAAGAATTCTGTCTTTTTCGATACTGTCGTCTACAAAACATGCGCTGGGATGTCCATCTGTTATTAACACTATTCGCTTATTTTCGGCACCATCTTTGTGAAGTATCTTACTTGCCAATCTTAAAGCAGATTGATAGTTCGTGTAATGTAAGAAATCGGACCCAGGTTCAAAAGTCTTTAAATATGGTATATCCCTGGGTCTAACCTTGAAAGCTAGCGCTCCAAAACCTACTATGAAAATGGAATCTGAAGGATAATATTTTTGATTCACCAAATAAAGCCCCCATAATGCTCTCTTCGCTGTTTCGATACGGCTCATATCGCCGAACATAGATGAATACCGCATCGTTGAGCTCAGATCTATACAATACACTACCGATACTCTGACGTCGTCTAGCGTTTCGTGTTCTTCTAGATCTATCTCCTCTACTTCTAATGGAATCTCTACTGAAGCATTGCTCTTTAGTCTACGAACAGTATTTAACAGCGATTTGGGCACATTTACGAGTCTTATGTCATCACCGCGCTCATAGCTCCTGGTCGAATCTAGAACTACCCCTCCTCTACCTAAATTCTTCGTTTCATGCGTTCCTAAGTCTCCTGCTTGCAGGGCTTTAGTAATGTCCTTCAAGATGTTCCTGCCTATGTTCATAAAGGCTTTATCAGTGAGCCACCTGTCTGACTCCTTTAGATAGCCTTTTTGAATTAGCTGTGCAACTATAGACGCACCTGATAGAGTATTTTCCCCAGTGGTCTGCTGATTATGGCTCATGTTCTGCATATCTTGTTCATGATGAGCCTGGCTAGCCACTAAACCTTGTAGGGATCGCTTAAGATCTTCGATAGATGGAGTTTTTTCCTTTAACGCTTCTCTCCCTATTAGCCTCAGCGTTTTGTCTAAAAATTCATTTGTTATTTCGCTTTGTTTCTGTTGAGTCTCCTTGTCGTCAACAGTAGCGGAGAAATATACGTATTCATTAGCATCTTTAGCATAACTAAGTGTCATCACGTCACTCCATAGCCATTTTGTGTCCTTGTTAAAATTGGGGGATCGACCCACCTGAGGCCCTCTAAGGCGACCTCTATGATAGCTGCGGCAAATTCTGCCTCTGCACTGTTCCTCATCAGTACTATGTCATTTTTTATGCCGAGCCTATGAGCAATTTCGGCAAATTCTTTTTGTTCTTTTCCAATGCACAATGACATATTAGATACGACTTTTTTCAAATCGGGAAATGTTTCCAGCTGTGATTGGTAATCCGCAGAATTGTGTTCGCTGTAACTGGGCGTAGTTTGGGATACAGTGAATGTCTTTCCATTGCTGAACTCATTTCTGAGCGCTGATAGCTGTTCATTAGTTAGCTTTTCGATATATTGAAACGAGACTTCCTTTATTGCATCATTTATTATTGACTTGAGGACATTCATCCGATTGTCGCGATTGTCCTCAATCTCAGTTAGCTCAAACTTAACTGATTGGTGAATACTATGAATATCACAAAACCTTGGCACGCCGGTTATCAAATGGAATATTGACCTGGTTCGTTCAGTTTCGCTTATAAGTAACTCCATGGAATGAATTCCTACTCGCACGCTGACCCCTTTTTCCTGATTAATGTCGCGATGAGTCCTTGCTAATTCTGCAATTTTTGCTATTGTTTTCAATATAAATACAGGAATAAACACGTTCGCGCTATCTGCAATTTTTGCCTCCTGTAGGATAATGAGCATCTCATCAAGCTTACTTTTAGGATAATGTGTGCTGATGTGACTACGCAATCTATCGAATAGTGGCTCGATTATTTTTCCGGAATGTGTATAATCGATTGGATTTGCAGTAGCCATTACCTTTACATCGGGCTTGAAAACTACAGGATATGACCCAGTAGTAAATTTTCCTTCTTGCAAGACACTTAATAAGGCAACCTGTTTACGAGGATCTAAGACGGGAAGCTCATCGATACATAGTATTCCATGTCTTGCTTGTAATAACTGGCCAGATGTATATGACTGGATGTCATACAATTCCACGCCTTTCTTGGCAAGCTTCATCGCATCAATCTGTCCGACCAAATCCTTTACAGAAATGTCTGGAGTAGCCAAAACGTACCTATATCTATGGAAGCCCTCTAACCACTTGATTTTTGTATCCAGTTTATTATTTCTGATCGATTCTTCGGATTCCTTGGAGACTATAAATTCCGGTGTAGTCCGAATAACTTCGACGTCATTGAGGAGACTGATTAGCTGTTCTTCGGGAATTGAGGTGGGAATGTCATTAGTAGTACTACCTTCGATAACCGGTATATGCGATAACAATGTCTGTGCGATTGATTCTACTATCTTGGTCTTTGCTTGTCCAATTTGTCCAACAAGGAGAATGTCATGTCCGGCCAAAATTGCTCTGTTAACAGCTGGGATGACTTCATCGCTGTAACCTATAAGTCCCCGATAAGGGAATTCATTCTTCTTTAATTTTGTCATCAGATTGCCGCGTAATTGCCGGTCGACAGACAGATGCTTGTAATTAACCTCCAACAGGTCTCGTAAAGTTCTGATTTGCCGATATTCTTCAGGAACTCCCACCATTATCTCTGCATAGGTCGGTTTAGAGGTGTATGAGTGGTGTACGAATTCCTCGGTTCCATTAGAACCCATCGAAACTGAGGTATATGCGTAGGCAATTTAAACTGATGAGGCTAACCCACTTGATCTGCTTATTTAGTGAAAGGAATTGATACACACTTGTTGTGTGGCTGCCAAAACCCTATGATGGCAAACCAAATTTCCCTCTATTCAGCTGAGAAAATCCTATTGAAATATTCTGATTGTTCTTGGGTCAACTCATTCGATTCGCCTTCAACTACATTGGCTATATCTTTGGCTAATTTCTTTTTGTACTCAAGCTGCATCTGGCGGGCAATTTGAATTCGCTGAGCTTGTGGCGATCCCGCTCCGTGCATAGATTCCGTCAAATATCCTACAGCGTTTCTCCCAAGTGTCATATTTTCGATTAGTCTCAATATCCTCACCCTATTTTCAGTCGAGATTCCTTTCTTACCCTTGAGGTATTTTTCCAATATTGGACCTGTTTCGGGACTCCTGAAATCCTTTTCAGATGGCATGGTGACCATCAAACCGCCTGCAATATCCTGCGCAAGTCTTGCTATTTCATAGGGAAAACGTGTGACATTGTGTTTGCAAACATTTGCCAACATGTCATCATTTTGATAATTACCAGAAGCAGTTTTGTGTGCCTGATAAGAAGAAGCTATTCCTGCCGAAAAAATTGTCTCGTTAAGGTGAGTCATTTCGACTAGTTTGTCCTTAATGTGAGAAGCATTCGCTACCCCATTGTAATCGGCAATAGCAGCTGAAGCACCAATTAGAACATCGCCAAGACCAGTTTTGCATACATAGCTCCTCCTATGATAACACGTGAATCGTTCCACGAGCATGGAAGCAAATTCTACTTCGCCTTGCATAAAGATTAATTCATTAGGGATAAAAACATTGTCTAGAATAATCATTGCTTCCTGACCAGAGAACTTTGCGTTTCCTGCATCCAGATCTCCTTCCATACTTCTTGTGTCACAAGACTGTCTTCCGTATATGTAAGTGATACCGTTCGCGTTGGTCGGGATTGCGCCTACAATCGCATATTCTTTATCCTCCTGTCTAAGCCTCATGGTAGGCATCACTATGATCCAATGTGAATTTATGCATCCTGTTTGATGTGCCTTGGCCCCGCTAACGTAGATTCCATTTGAATCCCTTTTCACAACATGTACAAACATATCAGGATCTTCTTGCTGTGAAGGTGATAGACTTCTGTCTCCTTTCACATCAGTCATCGCACCTCCTATCATCAAATTCTCCTCTTGGACCATCTTAATGAATTCAATCAGACGTTTATGATAATTAGTTTTGTATTTGGCATCTATTTCGAACGTAGTAGAATACAATGAATTTAGAGCGTCCATTCCTACGCATCGTTGAAAACACGTTGCGGTTAGCTGGCCCAACTTTCTCTGCATTCTGTTTTGGTTTACCAAATCCATGGTATTTTCAGTGATATGTAAAAATCTATTCACTCTTATTCCACTAATCGAAGATTGCGCGGATGCAATTTCAAAATCTCTTTCCGCTATATCATAGGTTTCTGCAACTGCATTAATAGATGGTCTAATCATGGGATGGTCAACAGGCTCTTCCACTAGCTCACCAAAGAGGAAAACCCTTAAACTTCTGCCCCTGAGACTTTGAATATATTCTGCCCCATTTCGGATAGGCATACCGATCATATTAACATGTTCTTATTATTATTTATATCTTGTTGGAAGTTTTTTGTTTAAAACCCTTGTATGTTGATAATTTTATATGGATATTTTTGAACTTCCCCTTTATCTATCGCTTCTCCAAGCAAAAAAAGAGACTATTCTTAATTCAGCTCTTCAAAGTTTTATGTTTGCCCGCCTGCAAAAATCCCACTATCCGTCGTAATCTTTTGCCTATCATTGTTCATTCCTCGAATTATGGACTGAAGATAGCCTAATTACACACTAACCTGGATGTTAGGAGTAATTTTTTTTAGGGCAGTATGTAGGTAGGTTCTATGGAACCAGAAAACATCAATTTGCTTAGCCTGATAAGAGACTGTCCAAATTTCCCAAAACCTGGCATCATGTTCAGAGACGTTAGTCCAGTGTATAGCAGCTATAAAGCTTTGAACTATGTTGCAGATCAGTTTGAAAATATCTTGAGGGATAATACTTTCGATACAGTAGTAGGTATAGAGTCAAGAGGATTCGTTGTTGCCACACTCTTGGCATTGAGATTTAAAAAGGGTTTGACCATGGTTCGCAAAGCCGGGAAGCTGCCTCGAGACACAATTAAAAGGGCATATGATATCGAATATGGCTCAGCTATCATGGAGATACAGCGTGATGCCTTATCTGAAGGCCAAACAGTACTAGTAGTAGATGACTTGATAGCTACTGGTGGCACGGCTCGGGCTGCAGTGGAACTAGTAATTGAGGCAGGGGGTAAAATCGCAGCGCTTGCAATATTAGTGGAACTGGCTAACCTTCTTGGAGCTTCGAAGCTTAGGGATATTGGATATACAGTTCACTCTCTGGTGGTGTATCAATAATAGATGGATGCAAGTAACAAAGCTGAAATCGGAATCATTGGAGGTACGGGAGTCTATAGCGCAGATCTGTTTGGTGCCGACAAACTCGTGAAGATCTATACTCCGTTTGGCGAGCCATCTGATCTCATTAATATCGGTGAATATGCAGGACGAAAAATTGCGTTCATCCCACGTCATGGGAGAAATCATACAATCCCCCCTCATCGCATTAATAACCGCGCAAACATTTGGGCCCTAAGAGACCTTGGAGTCACCAGAATAATTGCACCGTCTGCCGTAGGAAGCTTGAAAAGAGAATTCAAACCGGGAGATATAGCTATTCCACATCAATTCATCGACTTCACAAAGAGTAGAAGATACACTTTTTATGACGGCGGAGAAATATGCCACATTTCTACGGCAGATCCATTTTGTAGTGATCTAAGCAGTTTAGTGAAGGATTGTAGCATACGATTAAACTACGTTGCTCATCCAGAGGTAACCTATCTATGTATTGAAGGCCCGCGATTTTCTACTAGGGCTGAGTCACATCTGTTCAGAAATATGGGGGCTGATGTAATTGGTATGACAGTAGTTCCAGAATGTATTCTAGCGCGAGAAGCACAAATATGCTATGTTTCGATCTCTACAATAACTGATTATGACGTGTGGACAGAGTCACAAGTATCTTCCTCCGACATCTTGGAGGTATTGAAAAAAAATGTTGATAAGACAAGGCGTTTGATCAAGCAAATTATACCACTTGTACCTGATGAGCGACTTAACTGCAGCTGTGGACATGCTTTGGAGGGATCATTGCTATAAAATCTATTCTTGGAGTTTGAGAGCCTTAGGAAGAACCACGTCGCCCTCAATTATCTTTCTTTGTACACTTAGATGTATTTCATCTGGATCTAAACCTAATTTTCGAATTCGTTGTATCGTTTTCTTTGATAGATCTAAACTTATATTGTGACCCCCTATTCTTCCAAATGCTATAGCTCTAAATCTGAACTCTTGATCACCTATCAGAAAATGACCATTCAATTTGCTTGCAATTTCGCCTCCTGTGGTGCTATGAACAAAAACTGTTAATTTTTCATTGTTTTCTGACCACCTATGTCCCATCATTTTGCATCTTTCTCGCTTGTTATGTCGATATTGCGATTCACATTTTTTTCAACCAGAAAACTCCACCATTGATTATCTTTTATTTTGTGTTCAGCTACATCTACCAGAATCTCCGAATCATTTGAATCTCTAAACGTAAAAATTCCTCCGTTGATCAACTTTATCAATCTCCATCTATCCTGACCTTTTCGATCTCTGTTTATTGCAACGGCCCATTTTCTGTCTTTCTCGATCTTTGGCATCCCAATATTATCAGCAATTTCGAGGATCCCTAACCTTTTTTCTTCACAAAATAATTCCTTTGTAATCACACTCCGCCAAATATCGACGGCGCCAATAGTTTTTTGACCCTCATTTATGTTTATAACGCCAAAGTAAACCGCCTTGTCTTCGTTAGGAGGCTCTATAGACATCAACCGTTCAAATTACAATCATTCCTATTTAGTTCTTGCATCTTCGAATGGTCGCTGCAATACTGTTCCTAAGCTGTCAATTAGTAGGTTCTTCTTGAACGGTAAGTTGTCATTTTGGCAAAGTCTTCTGTAGCGGTTTACAATGGCAAATTTTGGATGTAGTGATTCGTACTCAGCAGAGACGTTAATGATCATTCCCTTCTCAACTAATGATTCCAATGTATCAAGTACTTTATTTTTTGAACATTTTGATGATTCTGCAATTTTTTCCAAATTCGACTTACCGTTCTTAATGATGAAAAGAAAAGATTCTGACTCTTCGTCGGAAAGCTTCAACTCCGTTATAAGATATTTTTTAACATTTCTAAGATTAATGACCAATGGTGTCGATGTATGAGATACATATGGGCCTAATAATTATATAATATTTAAAACAAACTTACATCTAGGCTTAAAACCTTATTATACATTAGAGATAATTTTGACGTTGGTTGCTTTCGTAAAAATGGTGGTCACTATCGATCTTACTTTCACTACCGACAGATTGAGAAATCTTATACAAAAGTCAATTCGCCAGAATAGCCCCATAGACCAAAACGGGTATACGATAGTATTGCAAGATGAACCGAACTTGAAGTGGGTTAAAGCTAACTTAGAGAAGTTGCTAGATGAAAATGATATATGGGATTTCGTCGTGGCAGAGAATACGGAAAAAGAAAATGAAATAGCCATTTTAAAGAAGGGAGATATAGAACAACTTGGGATTTACCTTTGCACACATTGTGGCGTTTCATTCGAAAGCGAAATACAGCGTATAGTACATCAGCGTATACATTATCTTGGTTAGTTTGATAAAAGACAGAACCGTGGTAAGGAAATCGTTCAATTCTCATGACCTTTTGCAATTAGTTAGATTCTTTTCAGAATCTGAATTTTACGCTTATTAACATATAATATATTCATATACTATTGTTCAAATTCCAAAATTTGTATTATTAATCTGGAGATCTATAAATATAATGCTATGAATCACTTATAATGTAGGCAGAAGTTATGAACCGCATGTCTTCACAAAAGACTGTAATCTTAGCAATAATCGCGGCGACTGTCTTCTTATTGGGCACATTTCAGTACGCCTCGGTTTTAGCTCAGCAAGCAGCTGGCGACAGCGTTACTATAGTGCCTAATGCATCTACGATAACTCCTGGGACCAAAGCCTTTTCTCCAAATCCAATTAATGTGAAAGTAGGCGACACCGTTACTTGGACAAATAAAGATACTGTGGAACATACAGTCACATCGGGCACCGGCGCAAGTGACACAAATAAAGGAAAAGAATTTGATTCTGGACTGGCTGGTCCAACGGCCCTGACTGCTACCGGAAAAACATTCTCTCACAAATTTGCCGCAGCAGGAACGTTTCCATATTTCTGCCAACTACATCCAGCGATGATGGGAAAAGTTATCGTGGCTTAACCCTTCATTTTTTTCTTTTCTCGTTTGGTAATTAGATTTAAATTTCAAAGTGCAATAAATCGATACTATACCTTTATAATTAAATTCTCTCAGAATTATAGACTCTTATCCCAAAGTGAAAGGAGGTTTTCGTACCGTGAGGCTAATATCTGAATGATTACAAAGCCGCTGCCTTCCCTTAAGCATATTGGATATAAATAAAATCTGGCTAGCTTATCAATCACGAAGCTATATAATGGCTTGATGTAAACCCCTGCCATGAGAGATGCTGCACACCCTACGCATAGGGTCGCTGTCTTGGATGAAGAGCTATGTCAACCCAAAAAATGTGGACTTGAATGCATTGTATATTGCCCTGTAAATAAAACAGGTGGCGAATGTATAGTACTTTCTGATGACCGCAAAAAGGCAGTAATCTCTGAGGAGCTTTGTACGGGTTGCGGAATATGTATCAAGAAGTGTCCTTTTGACGCGATTGTTATCGTTAATTTGGCCAAGGAACTTGGGTCAGAGAAGATACATCAGTACGGTATCAACTCGTTTAGACTCTACAAATTGCCAACTCTCAAGAGGGGACACGTAGTAGGACTATTGGGAAGGAATGGCATGGGCAAATCAACAATTGTTAATATCCTTGCGGGATCGATTAGGCCCAATTTAGGGAACTATGAGTCAAAAATAGAATGGGATCAAATTATAAAGACTTTTCAAGGCACAGAGTTGCAATCCCACTTTGAAAAAATAGCAGCTGGCCAAATGCGTGTGTCAATCAAGCCTCAGTTGGTATATCTCATCCAGGATGCTTTCAAGGGAACCGTGAAGGAGTTGATCAAAAAGTACGATGAGCGGAATGTGGCTGATCTTTTAGTAAACGACCTCGGTCTACATGGATTGCTTGACCGCCGCGTAGGGGAATTAAGTGGTGGGGAGCTACAAAGACTTGCAGTAGCTATCGCCTCAGCCAAAGACTCTGATTATTACTTTTTCGATGAACCTTCATCTTATAACGATGTCCATCAGAGACTTGTAGTTGCAAAAGTGATTCGGGGACTCGCGGAGATGGGTAAGAGCGTAATGGTTGTTGAACATGATCTAACTTTGTTGGATTATCTTTCAGACTTTATACATATAGTATATGGCGAACCAGGTGCTTATGGCATTGTCTCGGGATTGCAAGCCACAAAATTGGGTATAAACAATTTTCTAGAGGGATTCATACCCAGTGAGAATACCCGCTTCCGTGAGAAGGCCTTTAATTTTGGTACTACAAGCTCAACTGAGGATGTAATTGCTGATGCTTCAGTAGCGAATTACACGGATCTATCTAAAACGTTTCCATCATTTCGTTTGAAGGTATCGGCTGGTAGGATACGTCAAGGAGAGATAGTTGGGGTGGTAGGAGCTAATTCACTTGGTAAAACTACTTTCATGCGAATGCTTGCAGGTTTAATCAAACGAGACTCAGGTAAGATAGAGCTGCATGCCAGAATATCATTCAAACCTCAATATCTCTCCCAAGATTATGATGGCACAGTATATGATTTACTTTGTACAGCATGCGATGGTGTCGCTGACTTGTCTTCCAAGGAGGAGCAGATACTATTTCCTATTGGAGTTAAGAAACTCTATGAAAAAAACGTCAAAAGTTTAAGTGGAGGAGAACTACAAAAGGTGGCGATAGCTGTAACTTTAGCGCGCTCAGCTAATATATATGCATTAGATGAGCCCTCAGCCTTTTTGGATGTGGAAGATAGAATTGCGCTCGCAAAATTTTTACAACGCTTTGTAAGGGCATATGGCAAATCTGCTATTGTAATTGATCATGATATGCAGTTAATTGATCTCATTTCAGATTCTTTAGTTATATTTGACGGTAGACCAGGTATTGAAAGCTTAGCAAGTCAACCGTTTCAGAAGGAACAAGGTATGAATATGTTTCTAAGAGGACTTTCTATCACATATAGGAGAGATGAGAATACTGGAAGGCCAAGAATTAATAAGGAAGGTAGCAGGTTAGACCGGTCGCAAAAAATGTCCGGAAATTATTATTACACCAAATAAACTTCCTGATTCCATGCCGCATATGCTGAAAGATGCATTAGCCAGTCACCTGGTCCCATCAGAATTAGATATGATTTTCTCGGCGTTCGATATGATTGGGGACATCGTCATTTTAAAGATTCCAGATTGCCTACTGAAAAAAAAAAATATCATTGGTGATACTATCCTTACGAAAGTTAAAACAGCAAAATCTGTCTTCCTTCAGACCTCCGCGGTCAAAGGGGATTTTAGATTGCGCAATCTCGAATATCTTGCAGGAGAATATAAAACCGAGACAGAATACAAAGAACATGGCTGTCGATTCAAAGTAGATATTGCCAATGTCTATTTCTCTCCCAGATTGTCATCTGAACGGTTGAGAGTAGCACAATTGGTTCGAAATAATGAAGTAATAACAAATATGTTTGGAGGTATAGGAACGTTTTCCATTTTGATTGCAAAAATGAATAAAACATGTACAGTTTACAACATTGATTCGAATGTCCACGCAGCTAATCTGTGCAAATTTAATGCAAAACTCAACAAAGTTCAAGACAGAGTTATTTCGATCTTGGGCGATGCGGCGCACGTTGTAGAGACCGAGCTATCTGGGAGCTCTCACAGAGTCCTAATGCCTCTACCGGAGCGTGCCAGCGAATTTGTTTCCTCTGCGGTAGAGGCACTAACTGACCACAAAGGGATAATTCATTTTTTTTTTGCTCATGTTACTGCGAGGAATAAGAAACTTGGTTCCTCTGAAGGTGCTTTATCTGCAAAAAATGCATTCAAGAATTATGAGCATACTTTACTTCAAACGAAGGTAGTAAGAGAAGTAGGTCCAAGGCTGTATCAAACTGTCTCCGACGTACAGCTTTAACGGCTATCCATGATCCTCGTTATTTCCTTGGCCTGGAGCAGTTGTCATTGTGTAACCTATCCATGCCATGACTGCCAGTAGCGCCCCTACTGCAACCACTATTGTTGCCTTCAAGACAATCAAGCTGTATGAGGTGGCGAAGATTATGTATGAATATATGATGAAAGCTATAATCGATGCAGCAAGAAGCAATGTCCCAAGGAACCTTCCGCGTAATCTTCTGCCGTTCATCCCTCTTTGGACGCTTTTACTATCTTATTTACATATCTTTGGTAAATGAAGGTGTTCAGATTGCTCTGTTGTAGACTGCATCATGCAAATTCCAAAGCCATAAGATAGGCATCTTCCCCATCTCGATAATAAGTTCTAAGTCTTGATTTTATTTGAAATCCTAGCCTTTCGTACATTCTAACGGCCGCTGTGTTACTGATCCTGACTTCTAAATAAATCTCATCAGTGTTTCTCGCAATAACGCCGTTAATTCCCTCAATCATTAAGGCATTCCCCAATCCCTGGTTCCTGTGTTCATTTAGTACCGCAACTGATACTACATGTCCCTTTTTTACGAAACCTAGCTTGCGAAAGTTAGAGAAGCCAAACTCAATCTTGCACATTATGTATCCTACTACTTTGCTATAAAGTTCAGCAACTATGAACGATTCAGGCAATTCGCTCAGGATTGATTCAAAAAAGTAGTCTGAATAATGTTCTGGAAGGGTGAGCATGTTGATGTCCATTACTGTGGGAAGGTCTGCCGTCTCGCACCGGCGAATTATGTAGGGGCCCACCATACGTAGAGCTGTCTGCAACTAGATACTGATCTACTTCCAAATTATTTAATCTTATCAGCGTTACGCTATTTGGGGTCAGCAGTGCCACTGAGACAATCACTTTTAAGTAGGTTAGGAAATGGCTTTAGCATATATGGTTTGCGGCAAGGAGCTCCGAACTGCGAGGCTCTTGAAGGGCGGTAAGATGCTTTGTGTTCCGATGGACCATGGAATCAGCAGTGGCCCCATTAGCGGGCTGGAAAATATTCATGGTATGATTTACCAATGCGAGAAAGCTGGACTTACATGCATTCTCGTCAACAAAGGTATTATCAAAACGATGCCTGCCCCCATAAGTATTGGCTTGATAGCTCACTTGTCAGGTAGCACAACTTTGAGTCCTAATCCAAACAAAAAAGTTTTGATAGGAAGCGTTGAAGAGGCAGTGAGACTCGGTGCAGATGGCGTATCTGTTCACATTAACATTGGCGCAAAAGAAGAATCAGAAATGTTACATGATTTAGGTTCTATCTCTGACAAGTGTGATGAGTGGGGCATGCCTCTCATAGCTATGATGTATCCAAGGGGTGAAAATATCAAACACCCATATGATCCACAAATCGTAGCTCATGCAGTAAGAATTGGTGCTGAGGCAGGAGCAGATTTGATCAAAGCTGTTTACACAGGGGATATTGATTCGTTCAAACCGGTCGTAAAAAGTTGCCCAGTCCCAGTAGTAATAGCGGGCGGACCTAAATCAAAAACTGATCAGGATTTAATCGAAATGTGTGCTGGAGCAATGAAGGCGGGAGCTATCGGTGTCACTTTCGGCAGAAACATATTTCAGCATGTAAATCCACCAGCAATTATTCGTGCTCTGAGCGAAATTATTCTAAAAGGCAAAAACGTTCAGGAGGCCACAATCCATCTTGATAGTTACAAAAAATAAAGAAATAATAGTTAACCCGACGGTCGATAAATCAAACCTGTCGACTTTCCTGTCGAAGCTAAAGAATATTAAAATTCTCAACATGGATCCGAAATTAGTTTCTGGTAGTGGATTCCAGACGATATTTGAATCAAGAGAAGCAGATATGACCATTTGCAAATCAGTCGATGAGATGACAAGTTTAAAGGCAATTAACAAGATCGCAGGTTTTTTTAAAAAAGTCTTAAGCAACGAAGACCTTGAGGAAGTTATTTTAGCTTCAGAATCAGGTGCAGATTTCGTTATCGTTGATTCGGAAAATTGGAAAATTATCCCATTAGAAAATATAATTTCTAGGCTGCATAAATCCGGCACAGTTGTTTACACGATGGCTAAAGGTCAAGCTGAAGTTAGAACTATGTTTGAGATTTTGGAATTAGGGGTCGATGGTGTTATTCTTTCAACAGACGATCCAAGCGTAGTAGAGGCGTCGCAAAGCCAACTACATAATACCGGGACTCTGGATCTCAAACCCATCAAGGTTTTGGAAGTTAAAGAGCTTGGCAGCGGAGAACGGGTATGTGTGGATACTGCATCTATGCTAAGTAAGGGAGAAGGAATGCTGGTGGGTAGCAAATCAAATTTTATGTTTTTTGTCCACAATGAATCAGAGGGCTCTGCATTCACATCTCCTAGACCATTTAGAATAAATGCTGGTGCAGTTTATTGTTATACTTTGATTCCGGGCGGTAAGACCAAATATTTATCGGAAATTGAATCCGGAATGGAGATTCTTATATTAAACCAGCAGGGATTGCCTAGGCGTGCTATCGTCGGAAGAGCAAAGATAGAAACTCGACCTTTGAAGATGATCAAGGGAGTAATGAATGGGGAAATCGGTACAGTCATATTGCAAAATGCTGAAACGATAGCATTCATGACTACTGAATCCAAGTTGATACCTGTAACCGAGGTGAGGGTTGATGATGAATTACTTGGTTATGTTAGCCTCAAAGGTGGGCGCCATTTTGGAACAGAAGTTGACGAATACATTATCGAGAAGTGATCAACACCGGGATTATTTGGCGAATATTTTTTTAATCTGAAAGTCGATTATTTTAGAGTATTTAGGATATGGATATATAGACAAATTATCATGGATGCAGGTACAACGAAATCTAGAGAATATCATTATTGGAGGCAACTGCAAGGAGGCGTTGAAGAAAATTCCTCAAAATTCAATTCAATTGACTATTACCTCTCCACCGTATAGGAATGCAATTGATTATGGGATGCATGTGAGTGGAAATGGTGAATATTATCGTGGGCGAGGCAATATTGAGACAGGAGAGTATCTCGATGAAATGGTTGAAATTTTCAATGATAGGATCTTCCGGGTTACTAAGGACGGCGGATATTGCTGCATCGTCATTGCCAATGAAGTGGTTAACGGGACTATCCTGCCACTTCCGCACATACTTTTATCTAGGCTCGTCCGGACGCCGGGCAAATGGAACCTACATGAGGAAATTATTTGGCATAAAGTGACTGGTGGTACCAATAGATATGGTTCTTTTGTAATTAACCCTTACCCAAAGTATTATAGAGCCAATATTATGCATGAATTCATTCTAGTGCTACGAAAGGGAGATGTAAAGACTGGGCGAACTCAACGTGACGGAGCTCTTCCTGCAACCCACGAAGAATGGACTAAAGAGATAGCAAATTCAGTTTGGCACATTGCTCCAGTACCGCCAGGATATATCACACACCCTTGCCCCTTTCCTGAAGAAATACCATACCGGCTCATGAAATTATATTCTTACGAAGGAGATGTAGTTCTGGATCCCTTCAACGGGAGCGGTCAGACCACAAAAGTGGCCTCCCACTTCAACAGAAGGTACATTGGGATCGAAATAGTAGATGAGTATGTGCAGTTAGCAACTACTAGGCTCACTGAAGAGAAATTGCATATAAGACCGCAAGCGCTAATTGCAAATTGGAAAAAAATTCCCTCACACTATTCAGATTATACATAGGATTATCATCTTTAATTAGTTGTGGGACTATAATATTTAACGAGAAATGGCCGCATCTATTCCATCAAACATAAAGTCTTCTAAACCCCATCGTTGTAGTCGATGCGGTCGGATGTTCGAGACGGTGGAAGCTCTGAGTGCGCACGAGAGGATGGAGCATGACAAGCATAGTCACCCTCCTGCTGGAGTTGGCTAGCTATAATCAGACTTAAGATGACCTATCATTGAAGATCTGTACAACAATTGCCTCCTCTTCCTCTCTAGATCTGGAGAAGCAGATAAAGCAAGCCTTCGCAGACGGTACTAATTTCGTTGAAATTCGATTTGATTATTTGCCATTGTCCGAGATGCAAGAATCTCTAAGGATAGCAAACAGTTTTAGAAATAAAGCCGTCTTCACTCTCAGGCCTGATTCTCAGAAGGGCAAATTCTCAGGGAGTGCTCACGAAAGAGTCAATTGGCTAAAAGAACTTTCGTTATCTCGGCCAATGCTGCTTGATGTAGAATACGATACGCTAATAAATCATGAAGAGTTGGTTGATTTTCTAACGGATCATAAGGCCCGAATACTGGTCTCTTGGCATGACTTTGAGAGGACACCCGCAAATGAATCACTTCTAGACCTTATAGGGCAAATGAGAATATATGGCAACTTTCTAAAGATTGTTACTACTGCTGAGCACATACAGGACTGTATCAGATTGCTCGATTTCTATAAGGTGGTGACGAATCTAGATCTAATATTGTTTGCAATGGGAGAATTAGGTGTGCTATCCCGCATTTTGTGCACTATTTATGGGAACGCACCTTTTACCTATGCCTCCCTAGGAAAATCGGTGGTCCCAGGTCAACTCACTCTCCTTGAAATGAGAAAGCTGTATGAGGGAATGATTCTGTGATAGAATCTTCTGAAAATCCAATTGAGACGTATTGCATAATAGGTGATCCAATTGATCGCTCGCTTTCACCTGTAATGTTTAATACGGCCTTTAATTCTATTGGCCGAAGATCTACCTATATTGCATTTCGAGTGCCCAAAGGCGAATTACAAAGTTCGCTTCACTCACTCAAGGTTACAAAAATATCTGGCTTTAATGTAACAATACCACATAAGGTGGATATTTTACCATACATGGAAATATTGCATTCGGCAGCCAGAAAGGCAAATGCTGTTAACACGGTTCGGAACGTTGAGGGCAGATTCGAGGGCTATAATACTGATGTTCAAGGATTTATTGAACCTCTGAACCGGCGACATATAAGCTTGAACGGGATGAACATTCTCCTGATTGGATCAGGGGGAGCTGCTCGGGCAATAGTTACCGCTCTTTCGGATAAAGGTGGGATCTCACAATTAGTAATTGTTAATAGGACCCCTGTCAATGCTATGGATCTCCTTACATTGGCTTCCAATGTGGGATTGAAAGCTAAAACTGCGACCTTTGAGAATCTGGGTGCACTTGCTCTCAATTCCGACTTGATTATTAATTCTACGCCTCCAGGATCCGATTTTACTAAATCTCAATTAGATCACGAGCATATCCGTAGGGATAGTGTTGTGTATGATATAGTGTATGTACCAATGGTGACAAACCTACTAGAGCAGGCGAGAATCGCACAAGCTTCAATAATTTATGGATATGAAATGCTGTTAGCACAGGGCGCTAAAGCATTCGAAATCTGGACAGGTTTAGATGCTCCAGTAGGAGTGATGAAAAAGGCGCTTCTGGGTCCTTTCGGAGAGCCTTCGTGATAATAAGGAGAACACGTGCAACTATACATGGCGCTATCTCGATTGTGAATGCACTAGCAACCTTCCGGGGATCAGCATTAGGAATTTCTCTTCAAGTTGTCGCTGAGGCAGAGCTAAGATCTGGAGTCGGAAAATCCGGTCCTAGTTACAACTACGGAAAACTCATCCGGAATATTATCTATAACACAATACCTAAACAAGTGCTTGAGAAGCATTCAGTCCATATAAAAGTAGAATCCGAAATCCCTATTGGTTTTGGCCTAAAAAGCTCTAGTGCAGTTTCTAATGCAGTTGCTTTGGCGTGTAGTACTCTTGTAAAAGAAAAAGCAGATGATCGCGCGGTGTTGGATGTAGCCACGCGAGCCTCTCTCGACGCTGGAGTGACTATAACCGGGGCTTACGATGATTCCTCTGCTTGTTATTACGGTGGGTTCGTAATCACTGATAACCGCGTAAATGAGCTCATTTTACATGAGAAGGCTCCAGATGATCTCTTCGCAGTGATTTTTATTCCTAATCACAGGAGAGGAAACCTGACAAAACTGAGTACTATGTCAGAGCAGTTCGAAGAAGCCTTCAAATTGGCCACTTCAGGCGATTACTGGAAGGCAATGAATCTTAATGGAAAACTTCTGGCGACTGCCCTATGTACTGAATATGAACCCATGATGGATGCAATACACGCAGGGGCGCTGGGAGCAAGTATATCGGGCAATGGGCCTGCGATCGCTGCCGTTTCGTATGAAAGAAAAATAGCGGAGATTAGGGATGTGTTTAGTAAATTTGATGGCAGTATAATAGTTTCTAAAGTTAATAATGAAAAGGCCAAAGTGGATATCATAATTGGTTAGGATTCAAAGCGCAAAATCACGAATCAAAGGAATTATTAGGTGTCCATCAAGTAAAAGTTACAGCCATAGAGCCTTAGCTATATCTTCTCTAGTCGAAGGAGAATCAATTATTAAAAACCCCTTGTATTCGAGGGACACCCTAGCGACTGTTTCATCATGTAAGGCAATGGGTGTTAAAATTATCCAAGACAACGATATGGTATATGTCAATGGAAGGCATACTTTCGAATCTCCAGATGATGTACTTAATGCAGAGAATTCTGGAACCACCATCAGATTAATGACATCTATTGCTTCTCTAGTAAAGTACGGTTCTACGGTGTTGACTGGAGATGAAAGTCTACGTAAGAGACCCATGCAGCCCCTGTTGGATTCTCTTAAGAACTTGGGTGTAAAGGCCTTTTCCACGAAAATGGATGGTGCACCTCCAATTGTCGTCACGGGAGGCGGAATAAAGGGAGGATCGACTATTTTAGATGGCAGTGTCTCAAGTCAATTCGTCTCTTCACTTCTAATCTCATGTGTTTACGCTGATTCTAATGTAGAGATACAAATCAAGGGAATCCAAGTTTCAAAGCCTTACATCGAGTCCACCATTGAGACGATGAAGGCTTTTGGCGTCAGGGTGGCAAATGATGATTTCAAACAGTACTCATTGCAACCTGCTCGATACAAGCCTACCGTTTTTAATGTTCCGGCCGATCTATCAAGCGCAGCTTTAATTCTAAGCGCAGGTATTCTGATCGGCGATGATGTAAAGGTCATTGGGATTGATTTCAGTTTACCTCAGGCTGACTTGGGTATTGTAAAAATTATTGAGGAAATGGGTGGACGAATCAAGGCTGACCACCAAAAAGGCGAAATTCGAGTCCAGGGAACAGAACAGTTGAGTGGTGGTGAGTTCAACCTTTCAGATAGCCCTGACCTGCTTCCTGTTGTGGCTGTCATGGCTTTAAAGGCAAGATCCCCTGTAACAATATCCGGCATAGCTCATGCTCGCTTGAAGGAAACAGATAGAATAGCAAATATTGCTTCGCAGTTAACCAAATTCGGCGCGACTATCAAAGAAGAGAAGGATCATCTAATAATAAGTTCTCCTAAGACATTGAAGAATGCGTCTCTTGACTCATTTAATGACCACAGGCTTTTTATGGCATTCACTGTTGCGACATTGTTAACAAATAAATCTACAGTGGCAGGTGTTGAATCAGTCGAGGTGTCATACCCAAATTTTATTCAAGATCTTACAACACTTGGGGCCAGACTTAGGCCGTCAGTAGACCGAGAGTAAGTTAAGATTACTACTGTATTTACTATTTTCCATTACTTTAAAAAGCTAATACATATAGAACATAAGTAAGTCGTGACTAGAAGAAATGCCAGGAAATACACTCGGCGAACGATTTGTAACGATGAGTTTCGGTGAAAGCCATGGGAGATGCCTTGGGATGGTGCTAGATGGTTGCCCGGCAGGTTTGCCTCTTCAGGAATCAGATATCCAGCCACAGCTCGATCGAAGAAGACCTGGTACTTCAGTTGTCACGACACAAAGAAAGGAACAGGACAAAGTGGATATAATTTCAGGGACTTACAATGGTTTCACTACCGGTGCTCCTATTTGCGCCATTCTCTGGAACCAGGATCAAAATTCAGCACATTATGAATTGATCAAAAGTAATCCCAGGCCTGGACATGCCGATTATCCTGCCATGATAAAGTACGGTGGTTTTACTGATCATAGGGGTGGTGGCAGATTTTCAGGCAGACTTACAGCAACCTTGGTAATGGCAGGATCAATAGCTCAGAAGCTACTTGGATATTCGTTAGGAGTAGAGACGACGGCTTATACTACAGCTATTGGCGACATCAGAGCAGAGCAAGTAGATCTGATTACGGCTAAAAAAAATAGATACACAAATGATGTAAGATGCCCTGACGTTGCTAAAGCAGAAGAAATGAAATCGGCGATTATGCGAGCGAAAAAGGTCGGGGACTCGCTGGGGGGGATTGTAGAATGTATAACTACAGGAGTTCCTGTAGGGATTGGAGAGCCAATATTTTCGTCATTAGAATCTGATTTAAGCAAAGCTCTATTCAGTATTCCTGCAGTCAAAGCGGTAGAATTCGGCTCAGGTTTTAATGGCACTCGCATGAGAGGTTCAGAAAACAATGATCCTTACTTCAAACAAAATGACAAGATCGTAACTACAACCAATAATTCTGGGGGCATTCTAGGAGGGCTGTCAAATGGGATGCCTATTGAATTAAGGGTCGGGTTTAAACCTGCCTCATCTATCGCGAAAACTCAGAAAACTATTAATCTTATCACGGGAGAACAAACTGATCTTAGCGTACCTGGCAGACATGATCCATGTGTAGTTCCAAGGGCTCCTCCAATAGTGGAATGTGTTGTATCAATGGTGTTAGCGGACCTTGCTCTTAGGGGAGGATTTATTCCACCAATATTGCGTAGGTGATTGAAGATTAGTGCACCAGAAGAATTAGACGAAATCCGATCTGAGATACGTAATATCACTTCAGATATCATTCGTAAAGTACAGAAAAGAAACGAGCTCTGCAAACAAGTTGGCGAGATCAAAAACAGGCTAAAAATTGATGTCAGGGATGAAAAAGTTGAACAGGAAATAAGGCTGCTTGTTTCAAATTTATCTAACGAAATTGGGATAAGTCCGGATTTTACAGGGAGGCTTCTAAATATCCTACTCACAGAGTCTGTAAGATTACAATTGAAGGAGCAACGTGACCAGACCAGGTTTGAAAATCATTTAACCATATTTTCAAAAGCTAAAGAGCTCGAGGCTGCTGGTAAAAAAATCATCCACATGGAAGTTGGAGAACCAGATTATAGTCCTCCTGAGCCTGTAAAGTCGGCCCTTTCTAGCATTTTTGAATTGAAAAGGTATCATTACACCGAAACCAAAGGCATAATGCAGCTACGTACGTCAATAGCTCGAATGAGCAGTAACGGTTTAAATCCGAACAATGTAATAATCACCCCTGGCGGAAGGTTTGCTGTATTTGCGGCCATCTCATCATTATTGGTGCCAGGAGATGAACTTATCTGCATTGAACCTGCCTGGCCAGCTTATGCAGAGTGTGCCTGCTTACTTGGCTCTACAGTCAGCTCGTTGCGAACAACTCTCGAAGACGGTTGGAGTCCAGATCTAGGGAAGCTTGCGAACATGATTAACCCTAATACCAAAATGATTGCGTTGAATTATCCAAACAATCCGACAGGAAAAATTCTTGAAAAGAAGATCCTTAATCAAATTGTGTCAATAGCTAAAGATCACAAATTGTATATTCTAAGCGATGAGGTGTATCGTGATTATGCCTTCACTAAATTCGTAAGTATAATGGAATATGGATATGAAAGAAGCATAATGGTCTCTTCCTTTTCAAAAGGCCATGCTATGACGGGTTTCAGAGTAGGTTATGCGATTGCGAAGGAGAATATTATAGATAGAATGGCCAAAGTTCAGGCAACAGCGCTTACAAGTGTTGCTGAGCCTATGCAGTACGCCGCCCTTGCTGCTGCCGAAATTAGCCCAGCAGAAAATACAGACCGTATGAAGAGGCGACTGGACTTGATTTGCGAAAAACTACACGAGATGTCCCTTTGCTTTGCAAAGCCTGACGGCGCATTATATGTGTTCCCTAAATTGTGGGACGGACTATCCGATCATAAAGTAGTACAAAGAGCTCTCAATCTAGGTGTGGCTGTGGCGCCAGGAAGTGGATTTGGTGGTCAATATGGTCAATTTATTAGAATCTCTGCTTGCCAGAGCAATGATAAGCTAGAAGAGGGATTGGACTTGTTAAACGCCGTCTTACGCTCAAATTAATAGAGCTATGCTTAAACAGATTGCAATTATAGGTGCCGGCGGCAGGATGGGTATTTGGTTTTCCAGATACCTGAAAGGGAAAGCAGTCACGCTTTTGCTCCATGATATCAATTCGAGCTGTCTAAAGCAGTCCAAAAATGTGGTTGTATGTGACAATTTAGAAAAATGTGTCCGAAATGCTGATCTAGTGTTGGTTTGCGTCCCAATTTCAGAGATGTCTGATACTCTTAAAAAATGTACATTTAGCATGAAAGCCGGTGCTATCCTCGCTGAGATTTCATCACTGAAAGGCAAATCATTTAAGCAGCTCAAAAAGGCTTCTAAAGCTGTTCAGCCTTTATGCATTCATCCCATGTTTGGTCCAGCTGTCAACAATTTAGGCTTAATGAAGATTATATTGGTTCCTGTCATAGATGAATCCGTTGAGTTGCGAATTTTAGAAGAATTATTCAAAGGTGCTACTATTGGAATTATAAGAGATCCAAAGCTTCACGATAAGCTGATGGCAACTATACTAGGCCTTACATATTTCACTAATCTAGCATTCGCTAACTTTATATCAAAACAAGATTATCGATCGCTAAAAAAATTCTCCGGCACAACTTTTAGGATCCAGTCTATGCTATCTATGAGTGTCTTAATCGACGATCCTGATCTAATTTTTTCTCTTTTATCAGAGAACTATATGGTCAGTGACCACATTCACAAATTTATGATTGAAGCTGGTAAGCTGGAAGGGTATCTTGTTCAGAAGGATCGGAAGAAAGTCAGGTCATTACTTGAAGAGATAAGATCAATGTATCAAAGAAATAACCTTGAAGAGTCTTATGCCAATATTTATCGTATGATGTCGTCTCTGAACAAAAAATGAGGGCATTGTTGTATGAATACTTACCTTACCGATGAAGGCTCTATTGAATTGAGCGTGATACATTGTGACCAAGTAATTACCAGAGTAGTAATTTTCGGATAAGTACGTGATAGTGGACGGTAAGTATTACCGTTATTACGTGGTGGAAAATGTTTAGAGAAAATTTTCGATTGTTTGTTTCTTTGGCAAGTTAGTTTTTTGATTTTTTTATTCACATGACTATTATCATTTTATCCAGAAAATGACCAAACGACCAGAATTTGTGAAACTTCACATTCAGATTATATAGATCTGGAAGTTTCTGTTCTTTATAGTAAGTATGGGGCTTGGAATTTCGAACAACTCTATAATTTAATCATAATATCAATAAATAGCATGAATCATCATCTGGTACTAAAATGGAGTCACGCAGTACTGACAATCACAATCCTAGTAAAGCGGAGCCAAATAAACTAATTGAAGAGACCAGCCCATATCTGCTTCAACATGCATATAATCCGGTCAAATGGTATCCATGGAGCAAAGAATCAATTCTGAAAGCACAAACTGAGGATAAGCCTATCTTCCTTAGTATAGGCTATAGTGCATGCCACTGGTGTCATGTGATGGCTCATGAGTCATTTGAGGATCCGGCAATTGCAAAAATAATGAACGAGAATTTCGTGAATATAAAAGTTGACAGAGAAGAAAGGCCTGATGTAGACGACATATATCAAAGGGTTTGTCAGCTCGTGACTGGGACTGGAGGCTGGCCACTCTCTGTGTTTTTGACTCCTGACCAGAAGCCATTCTACGTGGGCACATATTTCCCCAAAAATGCTAGATACGGTACCCCGGGTTTCGGTACAATCCTTAGTCAGCTGGCAAATGCGTATAAGGACAAGAGAAAAGAAATTGACACTGCTACAGTGGAGTTCTTGCAGGCATTGGAAAGCTCGAGCAGAGACGCGATACAATCAAGTGGTGTCACAATTGATCAATCAACTTTGGATGAAGCTGCAATTGGGTTGTTACAAATTGGTGACCCTGTTTATGGTGGATTTGGACATGCGCCAAAATTTCCAAATCCGTCGAATTTACTATTCTTACTGCGTTGCTACGATATATCTGGGATCAATAAATACAAGGATTTTGTCATCCTCACGGCAGATAGAATGGCAGCAGGCGGAATTTACGATCATATCGGTGGTGGATTCGCACGATATTCCACAGACCAAAAATGGCTTGTTCCACATTTTGAAAAGATGCTTTACGATAACGCACTGCTCGCGCAAGTATATTCAGAGATATATCAGGTCACCAGGGATGACAAATATTTGGATGTCCTGACGAAGACCTTGGATTACGTGTTGCGTGAGATGATGTCTCCTGATTATGGATTTTATTCTGCACAAGACGCAGACTCGGAAGGAGAAGAGGGAAAATACTACGTTTGGTCAAAACAAGAGATCGTCGATTCTCTTTCTAATGAAATGATTTCTAATATTTTTTGTGATTATTATGGTGTTTCGCAATTTGGCAATTTTGAGGGCGAGAACATTCTCAATGTGAGAACCAGTGTTTATGAGCTGTCGCGAAAGTACGGTCAACAGCCGGAAACTGTAAAGCGAATGATTAGTGAAGCAGCTTCGAAACTATTCAAGATAAGGGAGCAACGAGTCAAACCGGGCCTAGATGATAAAATTCTGACAGCCTGGAATGGCCTAATGATCTCTGGATTTGCAAAAGGATACAGAGTAACGAATAACAGACGATATCTTGAAATGCGGTTGAATTTATACAAACTAGACTAAGTAATTCTGAAAGTAGATTGTTTAGGACATTTAAGAATGGCGAATCTAAACTCAACGGATATCTTGATGACTATGCATTCTATGTAAATGCGTTATTGGATGTATTTGAGCTCAATCCAAACCATCTATATCTTGAACAAGCTATAAAACATACTGATTTCATGCTTGAACATTTCTGGGACGCAGTCGATCGCAATCTTTTTTTCACCACTGACGACCACGAGAAACTTATTGTTAGGACCAAGAGCTTGTATGACCTTGCACTCCCAAGCGGCAATTCAGTTGCTGCCTCAAACCTGCTGAGATTACACGTATTGACCCAAAATTCTAACTACCTTGAAAAAGCCGAGCAGATTATGGAAAGCGGATCCAAAGCATCAATTCAAAATCCCTTTGGATTTGGACAATTATTGATAGCCATATATATGTACTTGAAAAAGCCTATTGAAATAACGATCAGAGCAGAAAATAAGACCGGCGAAGGCGAAAACATGGCGGAGTGGCTGAATAAGCAGTTTATCCCAAACGCAGTAACTATATTCGTAGGCAATAATTCACAATTAAGTAGTCTACAAAAATACTCTTTTTTTAGGGAAACCAGTTTAACCGGTAAAAAACAAGACTTTGCTGTGATTTGCAAAAACTCCGCATGTTCATTGCCTCTTTATTCGTTAGCTTCAATGCAACAGAAGCTGAAGTCATTGCTATGAAAGATGACGTTATTAGGTGCTATGCGGCTATGTCTTTCGAATGTCTATTGAGATTTTGTCGCCGACCCTAGGGCTTCCAATATTCTCATAGCGTCTTCTAGGCATAGTAATTTGAACTATGGTTTCCGCGTAGGTTTTTACTACAGTCTGTGGTTGCGAATTCAATATCGCCTCTAAGATTGGTCGTACTTGGTTCTTCACCTCATTGTCTGTAATCACTCGATCAATAGATTCTAGCATCAATTGTTGTTGCGAGACTGCTTCAAGCTCTACGTCCTCGCTTAGAGTGAGCGCCACATTAACACCGGTATCAACTATTTGATTGATTCTATAGCGTGCAGAATCTTCCAATTCAAATTACTACAATTAAATAAGCTTAATAATACTTATCGATGATTTGTGACTGTTCGATCAAGAATCGCCGCTCAATAACAGAATTTGCTAACCGCAGGGATATAGAAAGTAACTGTTGGACATGGCATTTAATTATTTTCTAAGATGAATTTTAGCGATTCCGTTAAGATAGTTGATATGTTCCACTGTAGGATTATTTGCAGAGTCTGGTAACTTGGCAAATAATTCATATCTTCTAGAGCCCGTGGTAGAAATGCGGACTCTCTTGCCCTCGGTTTCATACGCTGCATGAATCTCTTCAGGAGATGAAATACCGTGTATGTGTGCTATGATTTCAAAAAAATCATCTCCTTCAATCACCTCGGGCTCAAGAGAGTATCCAGGATCCTCTATCTTTGGTCTTATCTTTTGCATCTTTCTGACGGGCTGAGCCAATGACGGTTCTCGGTGGCTCATCAAGTACTTCCAAGCATACCCTGTTCCAACTCCTGCAATAAATCCTCCAATGTGCGCCAGATAGGCTACTCCACCCGATTGACCAATTAAACTAAATATTATTTGTAAAATAAACCAAAAAGGAAGAAACGCCAATGCAGGTATGCGTACGGTAGTTATAATAAATGCGACTACTACAGTGTAAATTCTGGCCCGAGGGAATAAAATTAGGTACGTTCCAAGTACTCCTGAGATTGCGCCGGAAGCACCTATAGCTGGAATATCTGCCATTCCAGTTGCCAATGCATAAGTGCTATGAATAAGAGCGGCGAAGATCCCCCACATGATATAAAGAGCCAAGTATTTAATATGACCAAATCTATCTTCTACGTTATCTCCAAAGACATATAGGAAAATCATGTTTCCTGCGATGTGCAATATTCCTCCATGGATGAACATTGATGTGACGATACGTGGAATGTCTCCTTGAAGAACTAATCTTGGTATTGCTCCATATTCTAGGTAAATTTCGGCTGTGGATCGTCCACTAATAAAATTGTTGGTCACCAATACCTCCCATGTAAATACGGCAGCGTTGAGTACTATGAGACTATAGTTGACATATGGCCTGCCTTGAGTGCGCCCAGCATCATCATGGATAGGGAACATAATTCGAATCCTTTAAAGCGGCTATTTGTAAGATTTCTATAAAATTAGCTTCAGAATCCAAATGGGTTCCTGTTCGGCATTTCACCATCGCCTTTCTCGCTATGTGCTTTTCTTGAGTGCCTATTCAAGCGTTCCTTGTCTTCAAATTGTAAATTACAGTACTTACACTTGAAGACTTTACTATTAGTTTCTTTCTTTTTGAATAAGTCTATCTTAAACATTACTTAATAATTCTAATAATTCATTATAAATTAATCTTACGATAATACAAAAACGCCTCTAAGTTGCGAAATGATCAAGTAGGCAAAATCACTTCGATCTGATGATTTAATCCATAACGATCATAGTTAGAGTAGATTTTACCCCGTTAAGTTTGCGAAGTTTCCACGTTATCGTTTCCTTGACTCTTTCCATCGTGTTCGCTTCAACTTGGGCAACTATATCATAAACCCCATAAACTTGATAAACCTCCTTCACTCCATCAAGCTTTTTTAGCTCGTTCACAATCGAGTCCTCGCTTCCTAGCTCAGCATTCATCAGTACAAAGGCCTTAGGCATATGAGCCTATTCTATTGTGAAATATAAAAATGTGATGTGATTACTCGGTCTAATCTAATCAGTAGCAACTAGTGGCAACTGCTACTGAGTAGAAATATTATATGCCTGACTTAGGCAAAAATCGGTTGTAAAAATTTTCAATCCCACATCAAATTGTATGGCGGCTTAATCAAGGTACTTAAGCGGTTGACCTGCCTAGATTACTGGAAGTAAGAGTAGTTTTCAATGTGATCACGGAGCTAATCAAGTTTAGTTTCATTTCTAAAAGACTAAAGGTGTGTAATCTAACATATTTTACTTAGAATGAAAATCAGCCATTGTGACTTTCCTGAGGATCTCCTTTACGATGCAGAAAACTTTGTTTGGTGTAAGACAAACACTGAGAGTGGAATGATGACTATTGGCATCATAAATTGCCTTGGCTATATCAGTGGTAAATTGTCCAATATTAATTTGAAACCTATTGGTATTACTGTGGAACGCGGAAAAAGTATAGGCACCATCGAGAGCTCGCGATATTTTGGTGTGGTAAGATCTCCTGTAAGTGGTAAGATTATCGAAATTAACTCATCTCTTTCGCAGTTGCCAGAGCTCGCAAATAAGTATCCGTATACACAAGGTTGGTTTGCGAGATTAAAAGTCACCAAGATTGATGAGGGAATAAAGAGCCTGAAGAACATAAAGAGCTGTAGCGATGAAATTGCGGCACTAATTCAAAGGCACCACATCATTTGCTTTGATGCTTTTCCAGACTTTGAGTTGTTCGAAATAGGAGTGGAATGTGCTGCTACACTAGCGAAGCTTGACGAATTATTAGAAAAAATCGCAGTTGGTAGTGTAGTTCATTTGGTCTCAGATGATCCAACTGCAGATTTGGAGATGATTAGATGGTCTGAACAAACTGGACAATCATTATTGGATTCAAGAAGGGAAGGAAACTTGTTCCATTTCACGGTCAAGAAAACGCAAGGCGAGATAGCTGAATATGATTTGAATCGGTGACCTTTATATTTCAAACAAAAGCTATTAAGTATAGGTTGGCAATTTCTTTCATTCATAATTGTTGAAAAGCCTTATGTTTGACTTGTGGGATCATTTTACCGTCAATCAAAGAATTGTCACTATCTGGATTAGTTATCGCAGTAACAGCTAGCCGAAGGGCAGAGGAGCTTGCGAGAATCATTAGATCTTTTGGGGGCGTCCCCTATCTCGTTCCAACCGTCGGAATTGAGGTGAATCCGCGTCTAAATAAAGAGACTGTTCTTACTACCATTAAGAGATTTAAAGAAAAAGTAGATTATGCGGTTTTCATGACAGGACCAGGGGTTTATTCTTTAATGTCCTCCGCTAGGGATCTTAAATTAGAGGGAGATCTGCTCCGAATGCTACAGGAGGTACAGGTTATAGCTAGGAGTGCTAAGCCCAAGGAAGCCTTAGCCACTTGCGGGCTAAAGGCCAAGATCACTATACCAAACGACAATACTTTTGAAGGAATTGGCAAGTTATTGGTCTCTATGGGAGTGAGTGGAAAGAAGGTCTATATCTTCTGGCATGGCTCACACTCATCTTATTTGAGACAAACACTCGAGGATCAAGGGGCATTAGTCTTTGAAACTCATACATATACGTATTCGACTGACGTTAACGAAGGTGGGGCAGAAATTCTCAAAATGATGGGATATGAATATGTGAATCCAAATGAAGCCAGAGTGATAAAGTTTATCGAAGACATTTTTGCTTCTAAGGTGGACGTAATAACTTTTACAAGTCCGCCTGCCGTAAGCCAACTTTTTACGATAGCCTCAAAACATGGACTAGTCGATTCTCTGGTAAAAGCGCTCAATAAGAGCGTGATTGTGGTTGCAATTGGTCCTGCGACGCTGAAAGTTTTGAAGGAAAATGATGTGTATGTCGACGTTTTACCAGAATATTATAAGATGGGATTTATGATTAAGGCTCTGGCTAACTTTGTAGGGACTAGTGACGGCATGACGAAGGCAAAAAAATAAAATTATCATACATGAACTCGGATGATTCTCTGGCTGGCTGTTAGATATTCAGAAATAGGTCCTTGAATTTTTGGGCATCTTCCCATGAGCCATACTTTAGCAATTCATTGAGGTGAGAATTCTAGAGAAAAGATGTGCTCCGTTGCGGTTTAAGATAAATTTGACTATTTGGGCTGCTTCTTGAAATTAGTTCATGTCAGTTGGGGAGACTTCATTAGATAGTTGACTAGGACGAGAATACGCTGGACTTGGATGCATCCCATCTACTACCGAGGGCTTTCTATTTATCTTATAGATCCATTCCCTGCCTCTCTTATTTCTGGACAATTTATTCTTCTCAGAATACCTAGAAAGGTAAGTCGAAACCACGCTCAAAACTATTGGTTCTTGGTATTCATCTTCATAGAGCTCTAAAATATCTGAAGTGGTGAATGTGCTATGCGGGAACTTCTGTTCTATTAAATTCCATATTTTGGAGCCTACGGAGGTAAGGTTTTGCCTCTCATTTAATTTCTTAGTTTCATCTAGAGTACCACTGCCTTTAACCTCCAGGAGATCTAGAACCTCAATAAATTTGATGATTTTATTCTTGGAAATATTGCCTTCTAGCGCAAGATCATATTTCCCTCCATCCTCATCCTCAAGCGAAATCTTGATTTTTTTTCTATTCATTATTAATCTAAAGGGTTACAGTCATTTGTGCAACAACTCCCCGCTTTTTAATGGGACTTGTTATAATATTCGCAACAAACAGCTAAGCTTTTTTTAGCTTCTGTGTCGCTCTTCTATCATAAGGTATTGATAAGCGTCGGTGAAATAAACCATTCCCCAACGTCTAATAAATTAATTACATGACCTTAAATGCGGTTTGATTAGATCTGCATCATGAATGTGAGTAAAAAGGAAGCTTTAGGATTTTCAATTTTGGTAGTGTTGGTGTCAACGTATTGGCTAGCCCATGTGTCCAGCCAATCTGCATTTGCGTCGGAATCTCGTGTCAGTAAACCACAATTTAGTATCACTTTGATAAGGAGCCCCGATCATATCGGGCCTGTGAATATATCTGTTAATAATACTGTTGTGGCTACAGATATTGATACAAATCAAAAAAGTAAATTGGTTGTGCCGATAACGATTCCTGGCACTCTCCTGAATGGTGTTATAAGGGTTTGCGCTACTGGAGTCACGCCACCGGCGCCGCAGATTTGTACCAATATTCAGAATTTGAAGCAAGGGGATAAAAGTGTAGCAACGCTTGACATGTCAAAAGCTATATCTGGGTAGTGCAATCATCGTGAGATTAACGCTGGGGTACCGTTTATATGTAATCTACGAGGACGTAAACTAGTTGGAAATAGATCGAACTGACAGAAATGATCCCAGTTTTAGGAAACAAAGGAAAACTACTAAGAAGGGTATTATCTTAACAGTAGCGATCGTTGCTGGGATCGTATTGGCAAGCTTTGTGGTTTACTTTATACCATAAGTGTAAATTTGGAATACCGCTAGTGGTTTTATCTGTAATCCAATGAATGCGTGCCGATTGAGTTTGAAAATAAGTTGATCTGAGTCCCACTTGGGATAACTTTGCCGTTGCGCGGTTGTGATAATTGCTTTAGATGTTTTGAGAATATATTCAAGATTCACTCATTCTCTCTTCAAGCAATAATATATGATGACCGATTTAGCCTATAATCAGTCAGAATTTCCAAAAACTCACCGCCACTTTTTCCCTCCCGACTGGCCAGTCCTCAGGCTCACTATAACTCTAGAAAAACGAGTGAAGAAGGTGGGATGATGATTCAAACAACATAACCTTCAAGTGTTCATGTCTGAGTTTACTATCAAAGATATTTTACTATAAGTTGAGACTTTTGCGTTACTATGAATTCGTACTAGATTCAAGGTGCTTACACATGTTCTAAATTCCAGTGAGTTACAAATCTCTGCTGGTTATCCTTCAACTTGGAGTTCAAGTGAAGACTGAAATAAAGCATGAATCTCCAACCTATTTCGTCACATTCGCCGCAATTATGAATATAAGATGAGGAATAGTTATATGCTTCTCCTACAATGCATTTTGATGCACGTTTAAGCTCGAAATACCAACGAATCCACGTAAGCGACATTGGTTTAGGTAGCTTCCCCGCGCATTCTTCGAACCTCTTTGCCCACGTTGGAGAAATATCGCTAAAAGACAAAGCCACTTCCTTCGGCTTAATTTGTTGAAAAGTGACTACATCTTGAATCATTGATATTAAATGCCGTTTATAGTATTTGAAAATTGTCGTTCCGATAAATCAAGATCGTCTATTTGTGTCTGGATTCGAACCTATTAGTATATTTATTGTTATGGTATTTCTTGATGCAGGGCTATCAGGTAAATCTTGATCTCTATCTTTGTCGCCGGTGTCTCTTTTCAATCTTTTCAAGAATTCTATATAATAAATAGACCTGTCTACTAGTTACTACCTGAGTATCCGAGATATGTTTTACTTTGCTTTTTGTAAGGCCATCTGCGTACTGCATATAATGGTACAGAAATTTGTTTCCCTTTACCCAGGGCAGAATTGCAATCCTTTTACATTATTAGGCTAGCAGAACTATACTCACACACTTACCAACGTGCGCTAGATCTATCCAAGAAACATTATTTAAAAGCTCAAACAAAGAAGTTTGGGTTCTCATGATCCAGACAGTTAAAGACATTTCGAAAAGGATAGTCGAGAAAACAGAGGAAACGACTTCGGTCAAGGAAATCGCAAATCGAATGAAGGACAAAAATGTAAGTTCATTGGTCGTTGTCGATGAACTGGGGAAACCTGTGGGCTTGGTTACTGAACGCGATCTAGTCAGAAAGGTGTGTACCCTAGACGTACTTTCCAAGTCAGTGAGAATTGGAGAAATAATGTCGTCTCCTGTAATTACGATTGCTTCAGATAAGTCACCGTCAGATGCGGCCGATGTTATGTTGCAAAAAGACGTAAGGCATTTACTGATTCTAGATAAAGATAAATCAAATGAATTTGTAGGCTTGATTACACCACTTGATTTTCTCAGGCCTCAACAATCTATAGTAAGCGAAGACAAAGAAGCTATAGAGAAGGTTTTGGATACCTACGAGGCAATATCCTATTATTAGTACATATCGAGTTTAAGGGTGGTAACACCAATGGGGTAAGCCCACATAGGTCAGGCTGTCGCTTCATCATAATTCCACGAAGTCTACCTCAATATCCATGTGACTAGTATTACTGTGACTTTGGTTTAATGTGGGAAAGTCAAAAATAGAACTATATACAGAGTAAATTAGGAATAAAGATGATGGATTGAATAATATAGCTTGTCCATTGCAATGGCTATTCAGTATATTAAAGCAGCCCACCAAGCAATCAATGTCTATTCAATCTAATTAAATCCATTTAATTGACTCTGTGTAAGGCTTGGCTTCTCTTAATATCTTTTTGGCACTTTTATACGTCAATTGATTGATAGCCAAGTCATATTCTTTCCACGAAAAGTCGCGATGCTCGAAGGAGAGCCGAACATCCCTTATGCAAGTCTTAGCAAGGTAGAAAGTAACAAATTTGTGAATAAGCTTACTTGATCGCTTGTAATAATATTCTATAGTGGATACGAACCCATCCACAAAAATAATCTCATTGATCCCTGTTTCTTCGAGTATTTCGCGGGTAGCTGTTTGTAATCCGTTTTCGCCAGTTTCAACGTTTCCCTTAGGAAAGTCCCAATGCCCTGAACTATAATTCAGTAGCAAATATTCTACTCTTCTAAGATCACTGTTAAATGAGCACAGTACCGCTCCTGCAGAAATTTCGTCAGCCATGTAATTCTATTTTCAAAACGCGCTCTTCAACTTTCCCTTAGGCTGTCTGGCTAGACATGTGCTTAATTAATTCTTTTTGACAGTATCAGATGAATCGTCCGAGTCTTCTGCTATAAGGTAATTATGGATATCTTCCCACTCTTGTTGGGATAGCCATCTGCTACAATACCACTTCCGTAATATCGGATCATAATCTCCATGTTCTGGCACTAGGTGTTGATTAGCATTTCTGCTAAATATACTTAAACTCAATGAAGTCTCATTTGCCATATCTTCGCTTTCTTCTTTGGTATGTTCTAATTGCCCTCATCAAGTCTATTTTACGAAATTCCGGCCAGAATACGTCCATAAATACTAATTCGCTATAGGCGCTTTGCCAAATTAGAAACCCACTCAAACGTTTTTCCCCAGATGTTCTCAATATCAAATCAGGCTCAGGTTGTGGCAAGTGGGAAGTATATAAGCACGATTCGATTATCTTTTCATCAATATCTTCCACACAAAGTTCGCCCATTTTTGCCATTGATGCTACTTTCTTAACAGCATCAACGAGCTCTTCCTGTCCGCCATAAGCTAAGGCAATGTTTAAAAACATAGAGTCGTAATCAGCCGTATTAGCTTCCAATTTCCTCAATACCTCTTGGAGATCAGGCGGTAAAAGTTTGACGTTGCCTATTGCTTTGATTTTCATCCGACGCCGATGGATTCGAATATCGTTTAGAAGCCTTTCTAATTTGATTTGTAGCAGATGGTAGATGTTATCTACTTCGTCATCTTTTCTATCTAGATTTTCAGTAGATAATACATAAAGAGTCGTAATTCTAATACCTAAATCGTGTATCCAATTTAGTAATTCTTCAGCTTTGTCTGCACCCTTGAAATGACCTTTTCTTATTCCCATGAAGTTATATTTTGCCCATCTTCTGTTTCCATCAAGTATGATCGCAATGTGATTTGGTAGAGAGTTTTTGACAATTTGAGATTCTAGTCGCCTTTCATATAGGTTATACAGGCCACTATGCTTAAAGAAAGTCTCTGCGAGCGCTCTGCTGCCAATATCCTGTATCACGATCTATGTAATGCTACGTAGCCGATGATTTTACTGTTTTGTAGTTATTGAGACATTTGTAGATCAATGCTTAAGAACCTCCCCACCCTTCCTATTCTTGAAATATTGGAATAAGAAAGTAGCTGCGACTAGAGTGACCGCCAAGCCTATCAACAATGAGGAAATAAGATTAAAAGGATTTGTTCTTTCTATAAGAACTGAAGTAAATTGTAGTATAGGAATATACAATAACGCCAGTACCACGAGTCTCAAAATATCAGACATTGTTAAGATGCTTCCTTTAAACCAGTTACTCAAAAGCGATCCTGCCAGTATTGTAGCGATACCTATCCACAATAACGTGATTGTCCCATGAACGAAGCTGCCTACTATAATCCTATTCGTTATTATGTGCAATGCTCCCATGTTCGGCACGATTGCTTCGTTAGGAATACTTGACAGGCCGTTTGCGATGGAAACGACGATGATTAGAATTCCGGCGAAGGTTGAAAAGATCCGAATAAAGCCTGTTGGAGTAGGTCTGCCAAGAGAACTTAGGGCTTTATCTATATCAAAAGCTCTAATGATGAAAGCTAAACCTAGGATACTGAACACTAGCGCTAAGGCTTCTTTTGTAAGTCCAAAAAAACTCGCTAGGCTAGTTGCTACCAAAAGAGCGCCTGGAACCCCCAAGAAGAATTTCGAATATCGGGGGTCATAGGCGAGCATTTTTAGATATCTTCCAAACACAGCATAAGAGTATTCGACGCTTCTGCTGTGTTTGATAATTATACGTTGAATGGAGATAACTGGAACTATGGTTTGGATAACTGGTACAACTGTCTCATCATCCTCGCCGTCGGATATAAGTACGGCACCGTCAGCACGATACATACTCAGAACGTTTTGTATTTCTATGCCTATCTTCTCATCTGCCTCGATCCCGCGGTTAAATTTTCCTGCCACAAGAGCCACTTGTGAACTGTATCCTTTCGCGATGAGTTCTTCGTATGTTTTGATTGCTGCAAAGATCGCATTTGCGTCAGGATCTTCTGGATCCTCTATGGCTAACCTAACCCCTGCATTGATGCAAGGATCTCTCCCAACTACTGGGGTTTCGATGCCGCCTTTGGAGCCTATATCGTCGTCCCGATCTATGCATAAAACCAGGATTTTACTATGCGTTGAAGACGGTGCAGTAGGTGACATTCTGGATAACCCTGCTCCATTTATTTTCGCCGGGGTATTGATATTAGCCACTATTGACACCAGTTATTGTACAATCATGAAATGACCCTACCAGTTAATTAATTTTAGTCAGACTGAATAAATATTGGACTGGAAAGTTCGGTTGTGATGAAAAATAACAAAGTAGTTGAGTTGGGCTTATAGGTTTGCCACTTGATATACTAGTTGATATAGGGATTGCTGCGATGTAAAAATAGCTGTCGAATCTCCTCCCCAAGGTGCCAGTACCACGTACGTATTCAATGGTTAAGGGTTTCTCGTAACTGAGTTAGGGCCCTGACGGGTTCTTTTGACTGAATGATTGCCCGTCCAACGATAAAGTAATCGGTCCCACTAATTGATGCTTGTTTCGCATCGCCGCCTTGTACCCCTAGCCCTGGCGAATAAATTGGAATCTTGTCAGCTCTGCAGGAGACTTCTTTTAGGATATGAGTCTGATTTGCACCTATAACCATTCCATCTACTTGACTTTTGATGGCATATTCGAGAAACCTTCTATAAATCGGAGTAACCTGATTATTGCCTTCAAATAAATTGGCACCAAAACCGAAATGTGCTCCTACATGGCTCATATAAATTAAAGCAAGTATGCCGCACTCCAATCCATGAGCTTGTAGTACTGTAGCTTCTAAGCCATCTGGTCCAATAAACGGGTTTACGGTAAATGCATCAAATCCCATTTTTGCCAAATGAGCTATAGCAACCTCATTTGTGCTCGGGATATCATTTAATTTGATGTCTGCGATGGATTGAAGGCCGTAGGAATGCGCTAGTCCATTTATTTGCAACAACTCTGAGCGTGATAATGGTAATATCAAATGAAAATTGAGCTTCACAGCACAAATATGCTCTTCTAGAGAAGATATTGTCCTTATTGCAGCTTGTAAATCAGGGCCATCTGTTAAGTCAACTGCCAAAATTATGCGGCTCCTTTTGAGCCTACATGCTTGACCCATCCTATTGATAAACACGAGTGAATCAGTCACTTATATCGACCAAAGGATGTTTTGAGGCGAGTCTTATCAGCTTCAAATAAATGTAACCATGTTCACCTATCCTATTACAAAAAGACGGTTGCTCTACTCTTTGACTAGAATATCGCAAAAATGAATCAGTTGGTTCCTCTTCTAGAACCAGATAATAAAAATAGGAGATACTATCGGCCTCTATAAAACTGATTGCGGAGCCAACCACAAACTTGTCCTTGTCCTTAAATGATAATAGAGGGAGAGGTGGCTCGTCGTACATCGTCTTGTATGCTGCAACCTTGGCTAAACTTGAAAGATCCCTCAATTTTATAGCTATGTAGCCTGATTTTTTATCCAGTCTTGCCTTTCTTGTTAGTGAAGAGGGAAATTTGTCTACATTTATTATAGGTGTATAAATAAAACTCGGGTTACCTACCGAGTCAACTATAGCTACTTCCTCCGTTGTACCAGTAAGTCGGTACGCCATATACTGACCGTAATTCTTTTCATCATTTTCTGCGAAATATATTACTGGCCTGCCATCTATGAAGTCGGTCTGAACTGCGTAAACAAAACGTTCATTCAAAACTAGTGAGAATGCAGGCATTGGCGTGCGTTCTAATGCACAGACTAACCTACCAAAACTGTGCAAATCAAGCAATTTCACATAGCATGGAGACTTTAGTCGCAATTTTTACTACAGATACTATTTGTGCTATTAAAAGTCATTCGCAATCTCAAACATTACTATCTAATTGGCTGGCTGGCTATATTCAAAGGCTGAAAGATGTAGAAAGATAGGCCATATATTGTGCAATCAGTTATACCAAAACCTTAGATATTCTCTCTTTGCCGTGAGCCTGCAGATGCATTATTACATTTCCAAAGATAGAGACCAGTTGCCATGAACAAGATTACCTACGCCCTTCTATCGATTATCTGATCTAGTTCAGTCCCTGTTCCAAGAAGTACGACCTTAAGCCCGCTCTCTCTCTCCACATCTTCAACAAAATTTTTAGCATTTTGTGGTAACTTTGAGAAATCCGTTATACCTGCAGTCTCAGGAAACAGAATGTCTAACTTGGTAATTGCTATTTGGGTTGCTCCATTTAGTTTAATTGCTCTTCTAGCCAGTCCAGTATCAAACGGTGAGGCTCTTCTTTGCCTGCCAGTTACACTGCCGTATTCTAACCAACCTCTAGCTTTAGCGTCATCACTAGAAATCTCACCCTCCAACGGCCCTTTTCCTACTCGAGTAACGTAAGCCTTGAATACAATGAGGACGTCGTCAACCCTTTTGGGCCCAATTCCTATATCTGAACATATTCCAGAAGCAGTAACGTCTTTGGAGGTCACGTAAGGGTAGCCACCGTGATATAGAGAAAGAAAAGTCCCTTGAGTGCCCTCTACCAACACCTTTTCTCCATTATCGATAGCTTCATTAACAGCGCCGCTGACGTCTCCGATGTATGGGATCAATTCTGGTACATCTTTAGCAATTTTGAGCGATCGCAGAGCCCTGTCAGAGTTAGCAGGACCAGTGCCAGTTCCTGTTGTACCTATATTGTTCTTTAAGTGCTCTGCTTCGATGTCTCTTTCGATATGGATTTTCTCAATAACTCCTGATTGTGAATCAATCAAAGTTCTATTTGAGGCACTGAATTCGCTAATCTCATTTGACAGAATTTTAGGGTCGATCAAAACTCCTGCACCTATCATCAATCTGGTCGATGGATTAAGAGCCGCACTTGGTAACATCCTAACTTTGTGAGTCTTGCCTTCGTACGAAAAAGTGTGGCCTGCATTCGGGCCAACTCCACCTCTCACTGCAATTAATGGACATTCTTTTTTGGCAAGGTAAGCAACAATCTTTCCCTTCCCCTCATCACCATAGAAGCCTCCAACTATCACAAGACAGGCCATATGAGACTCTTCTAGGAGCTGACTATTTAAGCCTAGTTTATGGGAATTGGACCGGGGGCGCGCTGAATGTTCGAATTTGGTTCATAGAATTAAATATTAGAACATCGACGTAAAGCCAGCGGTGAATTCGGTTTCTAATGAAGCTGTGAGTATCATTCAGATATTGGCCAATTTGCATGAATTTGTACGAGAACCTACTCTTCGTAAAAAGTTAACAGAGTTTTACGAATTTAATGACTCTGAGATGCGTCAAACCATTTTTTTGGCATTAAATGCAGTATCTTCTATTGAGCCTGAGAAATTAACTGCGGTGGTAACTACATGGATGAAGGTTTTATCTGAATTTGATACTCCAAAAATTGTCTTAATGTTAAGGCTGTATTGCGAAGAGATTTACCGCGACCCACAAATAATAAACAAGCTAAATATAGGCAGTTTAATCGGAGCATTTCTTGCCCTGAACGATTCCAAGCGAGAAAAGTTCATTATTTGCCTTAAGGAGGCAATACTAACATTGCCCAATGCAAATAAGTTCATACAGAGAATACCGGGCGTTGCTTTGAATGTTCTGAAGATTAGCTGATGGGGTAATATCCAGCCAATAATTGGCTATTCTGGACGCTTGTCAGGATTCTTTTGGAGCTCACCTTGAGACTTTTCTAAACCAAAGAATGCCTTTTCGTACTTTCGAAGTGCCTTTCTATGCTCAGGAACTGACATATCAAGCCTCATTTCATTCATTACCATGACTGCGTAATTGGTCCATTCTTTCCAGCAGTCAGGGCACGAAGGATATATTGTTGAGCTAGGATCGTCGACATGCTTCTCGTCAAATTCTTTTCCGCATTTAAGGCAGACTTTCATCATTTTGCAAATGGATTGGGCACACTATTTTATTCTTTATGTCCCTCTAAATCTACATTCGACATAACTTAGGAGAAGTTGGCTTACACTACACTGATGTAATACCGCACAATCGAACAAACCAATGTCAGCGCATTTATGCGAATCGGTATAGTTAATTTAATTTACTTATCGTTGTCTTTATTATAAGAATGAAACCGCTTCACATGATTACGCATTGCTTCCATACCTTCGACTTTGGTATTGCATTGTTTGCACTCATACGAGGTTCCAGTTCCGTGCATAATCTGAACGTGCTGCATAAGGAATTCAACTCTCCTAAACTTGGCGCCACATTCTTCACAAACGTGTTTCTTTAAAATTCCCATCTTGGTTTAATTAGCGCTTTATCCGCTTTTGATCGTCCCAGCATGTTCTACATAACTGACCTTCTAAGTTCCACTTGGGTTTTGGATTATACCGTACAAATCCCAGGTGGCTATTACAGATACTACAATAATTAAGCCTTTTTTCATACTGTGAGGATTTCGTCTCAAAGCAGGCCTTGCAGAGTATGCTCCCACTTTCCATATTCCATTGCCATCGTGCCTTATTCTTATCTGCTTCCTCAAGGATTTCTTTTCTGCAAAGACTGCAGTATTCAGGCTCCTGTTCTAGTCTAGTCTTCTCTTCTTGCTGTTTCAGAATAAATTCTTTAGTCATTTCCGTATGGCAACTACTACAGAAGGTTCCTTGGACATTCCATTCTCGGCGAGGTTTGTATCTATGATTTGGCAATTTACCACATCTGCTACACTGGGTTACATGCTTCTTCCTGAACAGATGCAAATTTGTCTACCCATTGTAGACTGGTAATCATAGGCACTAAATACTTGACGGAATGTTGGAACAACACAAACTTAGAAAATAGGTAATTAGCTAGAAAATAGCAATTTTGCGCCCATCTGTCATTTAGGAGTCCTTCCATACACATATGCCCCGATCTGTTCTTTGTAGGGAGCAACTATTTTTCAAATGGGTAGCTTCTCGCATCAAATCCCCCAAAACTCTTTTAGGTCTCAATAAGTACTTGCCGGACTTACGGTCAGTTAATAGAAAAGGCCTCGTTACTCCAGCGAACCACTTTATTTATCGATTAAAGTATTCATCTGGAGATGATGAATTAATCATTTTCACCTAAATTAGGGAGCGGCTCGGCTCGAGGGAAACAACATTTAGACGCAAACCATATGATACGTATCGATTAAGCATGTACTATCAAATCCGAACTATGAGAATTCCTATTCATAATATTTTAATAAAACTGTGCTGATTCGAATTCTGATATATAATAATGAAAAAAATTGAAGCAGTCTTTCCACCAGCAAGATTGGTTAGAGCATTTGATGCGTTGGAAAAGGAAGAAATTGGCGGACTGACATATTTTGAATCTAAAGGCAGAGGACAGCTACCAAGGCCGATGCTTGCTTCGTCAAGAGGGACTTCTACCTTTACTCCAGAATTTAATGCGAATTCGACTATGTTAGTTGTGGTAAGGGACTCGCTTGTTGACAAGGTAGTGAATACTATACTCGAGGCAACGAGCACAGGCTTGGCAGGTGAAGGAAAAATCTTTATCTCAGATGTAGATGATGCGATAGATATTGGATCCAAAGCCCGTGGGGAATCAGCGATATAAAAATGGCGGTATAGAAAATTACTATATTTATTCTGATTATTTCAAATCGCCATTAAAGGTTCACTAAGTTATATCAATTTCTAAAAATAGCGTCTTACACTGAAATACCTGCAAGCTTTAAAGCGTTTAAAACAGCTATTGTTATAGCAACGCAAAGCATAGGTCTCCATGGCATTGCTGGCATTTTTGGTGCAGATAGCTTAATCTGATGATTGTCGACAATGTTCGCAATATAATCTCTTACCTTGGCATTCCAGATTCTGTATTCTATCCTATGTTTTCTCAGGATGGATTCTATTTCATAGATAACCGGTGCCCTGACTGAACGAATATGCTGTATGTACTTTCTGGAAATTTCAACTTCTGCCTGAATTGCTATTATCCCTTGTTGATGGACTTCCAATAATCTAACATGTAGCTCCCATGGCTTGCTTAATTTCTTCGCGAACCCGCTTCCTATCTGAAAGGGCTTTTTGTTTTCGAATTTCACACGTCGGAAGCCCTCAGAAGTGAGAGTGTTTATAATTTCGTCCTTCTTTATCTTGACCATCAAGCTCAGGTGGTCAAATTGAATTTCCTCGTGATGTATGAAATCGTGCATACGACCTTTTACTACGCTTATCCGCCTTGGATATCTTGTCAGAAATTCCGACATGAGTTAGCAATCCCACATCTTCAGTATCTGGAGGTATTAAAATGGCAAGAGATCATATAAATTGATCAGCAGAGAAAAATAGGTCGACCCAAAATTACTATATCGAGGATTTAATTGCTGAATACTCGTAGCTTAAGTAGTGGCCTCCATTTCCCAACATATAAAGAGGCACCCAGCACCTATTTTTTCTCTTGCCTATTACATCGATAAGACGTTGAGGAGCTGCCGATACATCTTTCCCATTCATAGGCATTTCTCAACCCTGATTCTTGCTTGACTTCCGGGGTTAGTCTGCTTCGTCAGCTTCGTCACGCTCGGATCACCATACTCATGCTTCGGCACAAGTCATCGCCAGAATAAAAATAAATTCGATTTGATTAACTGGCCGTGGAGAAAAGCCGGGTGTGTTGTTTGCTTGGTACACGCTTTTAAGCGAGATAGTTTTGTTCTAGAACCTTTTTACATGTTTCTTGAACTCAGACGACCACAACCAAGAACAATCAGTTCAAGCGGTTGTTTATTGAGGCGATACCACCTGATTCAAATTCAAAACTAGCAAGGTAGACAGGCAACAAACAGTTTGTCAATTGCATGTTATTTCATACGAAAATTCAATATTCCAATCCGTCTGTGCAGCCATGAATCGGTAGTAATATAGGGATATTTACTCTACTGTATTATTTCACATCATACTAGCAATTCTGCAAATAGGTTAACCGGAACACCGTTCGCCCTGAGTCCAACTCTGATCTTTCCTGGTTCATATTCAATATCTCCAATACTATCTCTAAATCCTCTTGACGCTAAATGGATTCGATTGCATTTTAAATTGATTGTACAAGTTCCATTCTCCTCGTTAAAAATCCCAGAAACAAACTGGATGTGTCCTGCACTAGCTAAATCATACAACTCCCTACAGACTGGTTTAATAACCGCCCAAGCTTCACTTTCGTTTAACTGTTTACTCAAGCAGCCCGATAGTCACGTTATCCATAGATTAAGATATCCGTCTGCTTGAATCGTCAGGACTATCAGGTTCAATCACAGCTACGAATCCAAACACGAATGCCATCTATTTCTTGCAATTAAGCAGAGTTGACGATTCCTCCTTGGAATGAAACGATTGAGCACTCGGGGAGGTAGATGTTCGGACCACTATTTATCGCTGATGTAGTTGATAGGTGTTTCATGCTTAATGTTAACTTAATGATAACGTCAAGAAAGTTGTACGTAACAAAATTTGGTGGCAGAGATATGTTTATTCGAGCATTAACCTTTCATTGACTTGATACCAAACATTCAAACACGAATAAAGTGGCTATTATTCTCAATTACGTAATCCTCTCAAGTATAGATCTATCTCTGGGTCAATAGCCATATCCCTCCATGAGAGCTTTCTGTCAGTAGGCACTACAACTACCCCCCTCAATACAATAGCCGGGGTGGATTCGTTACTCTCACCCATCGCTGATACAGCCACTGTTGCCAAGCTATCCGCTACTGCCTTAAGGCTGACTCTGAGGGCCTTCCCAAATAGATCTCTAGACCCCCTAAGATCCTCTACAGGTTCGAATCCTGAACAAGCAATAGCGATTCCAACAGTGCCGATTCTCCCTGGCATTAATCGACTGTCTGCAACGAGTATTCTTATGTTAACACCCTTGTGAATTAGGAACTGTCTTCTTAGTTTGTGTGCTGTTTCGAATGGTCTATCTGGATATAAAACTACGTTGCCAAGAGGCACATTGGATTTATCTATGCCTGCATTAGGCGCCAGAATGCCATCCTTGACTGAAAGCAAAAAGCCGGGTACACCTTTGAAAACGTAATCAGCCTCTCTTAAGACAATCTCAACTAT
>NZ_QURE01000010.1:53563-70320 GCF_009898475.1 Nitrososphaera sp. AFS
CTAATTTTGCTTTAGACGTTGTTTTAACTCTATCAATCTCCAAGACGGATCCCTCACTCATGGCGCAATATTTGCTCGAGATAACTAGAACATCATTCTCTGTGAAATCAAATCCAGAACCAGCTATACTTTCGTACAGATCGAATTTACTTCTCCTAACCTTAAGCTTAATTGGCAGTATCTCCAAGTAACTACCAACTATGTAGTACGGCCAGTCCTTTATTTTGCCTTTCTAAATTACATAAGGTTTTAATGCATCAGTGTATCGGATATCAACGAGGTAGATCACAGTGTCAATGACGGTTACGGAGAAAATATTGGCCCGGGCCAGCGGCAAAGACCGGGTACAACCTGGAGAAGTTGGCTTTGTTAGTGTCGATAAATTAATGATGCATGATGTCTCTGGGCCTGGCGTTATCAAGGTACTAAATGAGTGGGAGAAAAAGGGCAAAAAACTTGATCACATCTGGGATCCTGAAAAAGTATGGATAGCAGAGGACCATTTTGTGCCAAATGCAGACAAAGTGTCTGCCGAAAATATAATGACCCTGTCTAGGTGGTCAAAAAGATTCGGAGTAACAAAGCACTTCAAGTACGGCCTAGGCCAGTACGGGATTTGTCATACTCTTTCTCACGAGGAAGCATTGGTATTGCCAGGTCAAGTCTATGTGGCCGGCGATTCCCATACTAATACCACAGGAGCGTTGGGCGCATTTGCGGCAGGTCTTGGTCACACTGATATCGCCTATGTTCTAATGTATGGAGAAATTTGGCTAAAAGTACCAGAGACGCTGCTTTTTAAAATTACGGGCACAAAGCCCAACTATGTTATGGCCAAGGACATCATTTTGAAGATAATTGGCGATATAGGCACAGAAGGAGCAAACTACAAAACAATGCAATTTTCTGGCGACGTAGTTGAGAGAATGAGTATGGATGAGCGTCTTACACTTACAAACATGACAACTGAGGCAGGTGCGAAGAACGGAATTATCGAACCAGATAGTGTAACAGAGTCATACTTGCGTGAGAGAACTACAGCCCCGTATTCAAAAATCCTGGGAGACAGCGACGCAAAATTCTCCGAGATTTTCCACTACGAGATAGACAAGTTGGAGCCGACAGTTGCAAAGCCCTTTTCACCAGGCAATACTACTGCTGCACGAGAACTTCAGCAAGTTGAGGTGGATAGAGTTTATATTGGCTCATGTACAGGAGCCAAATTCGAAGACCTTCAAGCAGCAGCCAAAATATTGAAAGGTAAAAAGGTTAAAGTAAGGACAGAAGTTTTACCTGCTGCACAGTCTATTTATCTCAAAGTAGTAAATCAAGGATTGGCAAATATTTTTATAGAAGCCGGTGCGCTAGTTGGACCTCCTACGTGTGGAGCATGCTGCGGCGCTCACATGGGTGTTCTTGGCGAAGGCGAGATATGTGTTAGCACCACAAATAGAAACTTTCCTGGAAGGATGGGAGATGTAAAATCCAAAACTTATTTAGCTTCTCCGTTGGTGGCTGCAGCCTCTGCTTTGAGAGGCAAAATAACAGATCCGAGGGATATACTAGAATGACTTCTATTAGAGGTAAAGTACACAAGTTTGAATCATCAAATATAGATACGGATGTAATAGTCCCTGGGCAATATCTCAAGATTCATGATCCTAAGGAACTGGCAAAACATGCGATGGAAGGTATTGATCCGGAGTTTCCGAAAAAAGTTTCTGCAGGAGACTTTATGGTATGTGGAAACAATTTTGGATGCGGATCGAGTAGAGAACATGCTCCGATAGCACTTTCTACTGTTGGTATAAAGGCAATTTTAGCCCCATCTTTTGCAAGGATATTCTATAGAAATGCCATAGACGGTGGCTATTTATTGCCAATTGAAATTGAACCCGAAACTTTATCGAAAATTCGTGACAAGGACGTACTTGAAATCAATCTCAGTCAAAATAAGATCATGAATATTACGAATAATGAATCCTACAAAATGGTACCGTTTCCAGACCTGGTATCTCAAATAGTAGAGGCAGGGGGACTAATTTACTATAGAGATGGTAAAAAAAGGTAAGTTACAAGAGATTTTTAGCAAAGCGCTATACGGTGATGACGCTGAAGGCTATTCTGTTTCCTACAGGGATTTTAACTCCGTAGTCAAGATCTCACTTCTAGAGTTTTTAAAAATTTCTGAAAACTTTCAACTTGTTCCTGCGAGTAGAATATTGATGATTGAAAAGAACGGTACAGTCTTATATTCTAAAGGTCAAAAATCAGTTAGCTAGACTAAAAATTGGATGCTTACAAAAAATTAGGAAGGTTTTGTGTACCTATATTCCGTTTTTCAACCGAGTGTACTTGGTTGTGGGATTTCGCTGGACTTGCTGCTTTTACTGCTTGAACTATGTGAGCTGCCTGAGCTAGAACCACTTGAGCCGCCAGAGCCAGAGCTAGAGCTAGAACCACTTGAGCCGCCAGAGGAGTGCCTTTGGAGCTGGAGGAGTAGCAAGAGCCATTGCGGTTTTAACATCACTCTTTTGTTGTGCTGTTTGAGCAACTGCGTTGACAGTATAGGTTACAGTAAATGGTGAGGTTGCATGCAATAAGATAGCTTTGCCAGAGAATGGAACAGATCCAGAGCCTCCACTAGGACTCAAGTCAACTATGGCTACCGGTTTACCTTGGTATTCCGATGTCTTCATTGAACCAAATGTCTTTGGAATTGCTGATGAGTTACCAGGATTAAAGTCGTTCCAGACTTCGACATTTGCTCCCTTGCTCGCGGTATATGTGAGCACACCGGAATATACTGCATTGTCAGTTCTGGGTATCAAAATCCCTACTACTTGATCTTTTGTATGACCTGGTAATGGGCTTTCTTGAGATGACTTTGTTCCTGTCAATACAAAGCTTTGGCCAATAGGTGGTTCTTGTGCTGATGTAGCATTTGCGGATGTTGCTGCACCTGAGCTTGAGCTTGAGCTTGAGGCGTTACCAGATGGTGCTGCGCCTGTAGCATTACCGGATGGGCTTGTCATATTGGCAGATGGTGCTGCGCTTGTGCTATTTGTCTGCGCCATCGCATGGGGTAAGTACTGCATCCCTATCATAGTGAAGGATGTTAAGAGTATTGCTGAAATTGCAATCGCCGACAATGTCGAAACGTTTGCGTGCGTATTTTTATGCATTAGAGCCCAAAGACGGAGCATGAAATTTATTTGTTTGCCTCCTATTTCAGGAGATAAATAGTGTTGTTTTCTATAATGAAGCTATACTTTCAATTCATAGAATTAAAAATTGTGATCCTTTGTTACAGCTTCAATATGACATTCGTGACCCCTGTGTTCCTTATCCAAGATAACTGCCTCTTCTCTCGAGATCGGAAATTTTCCAGATTCGAGAAATGCATCTCCTTCCTTCTCCAAGAGGACCTTCTTACAATTATCACATATCAACTGTTGAACTACCATAATAATGGATTATTTGTGAAAAGAGTATTTAGATTATACGTCGTATCGAGTTAAAGGTGCTGATAGGAATATCTAGAACGATCTGACCCTGTTGGACAGGATAGATCAATATAATCGAATTATTATTATCATTCGGTTTATTATAATAGGCATTTATAATGAACCGTTCTGATATGGAAATGACGGCACCGAAATTATTTAAATTTAATAGACTCAGTTGAATCAGATTAACTCTATGGATTCATATCCTCAAGACAAAAGTTGCGCTTATTGCGGGAAAGAGTTTTCAAAGAATAGCTGGCCACACGTGGAAGGGGATTCCAACCGAGGCGTCTCAAGGATAGAGCATTTCTGTTGTGAGGAACACAAAAGCAAGTTTTTAAGTGCTAGACAATAAGAAGACCGGCTGCTGTGACTAGCAAGCAGGAAGGCAAGGAATCGACCTTGTTCAGACGCCTATTAAGGACTTAATCTACCAGTACATATACGGTTTTTTCACGTATTTCTGTCTTGTAAGTTTTCAGAGGCTCCTCGGCGGGAAGATTTTGTGGGATTCCATCTTCCAATTTAAATGAAGACATGTGTAAGGGACAAGTAATGGTCCTTTCATCCTCATTCATAAATCCTGTTGACAAATCAGCATACGCATGAGTACAAATTCTATCGGTAGCATAAACCGTGTTCTTGAATCTCGCTAACAATATTCTCTTTTCCCCGTAATCAAAAGCAAACGGATCCGCACTGTTCAGTTCGTCCGCGTCGCAAGCTCTTACCCACTCAGCCATTCTTATTACCTACCTGCCTACCCATCTATCTGTATTTGTAATGTTTTTCGAAGATATCTTCTGTCTCCCGGTACCTGGATCTTTCTACCTCAAGTATTTGCTCCATTGCCTCGTCCGATTTCAGCACCAGAGATTTTCCTAACCACTTATTCTCAATGAGGTAAGTAACCCATGCTCTGATCGTTGGACCCATCTTCCTTGACAACGGCTCAAGAAAGCCATTTACTATTTCGCGCTTAGCACCCTCTCTGCTCAATCCACGAGACATTAGATAGAATATCTCATTTTCGTCCAACTGTGCCACCGATGCTGAATGTGTGGCCTTGACTTCATTAGTCTCAATCTCTAGGCCTGGGATTGCATCTGATTTCGCACTCTTGTCCAGTAGAATCGCGTGTCCCGCTAAATATGACTCGGAAGCTTTCGCTTCTTTGTCTATTTTTATCATACCTTTGAATAAGGATTTTGAAGCATCTTTCATAACGGATTTCACAAGTACTCTACCTCTTGAGCTTGTTCCATGATGTATTAGATTTGAAGTCACGTCAAATGATTGACTCCCTATTCCGAAAAGAATTTCGACATCTTCTGCTGAAGCTCCAGGGCCTTTCATTATACTATCAATTTTGTATCTTGATAACTCTGCCCCAAACATTCCAAGATACCATGACATTTTACTGTCCCTTTCTACGAAGGCTTTCCTATTGGAGAAGTTGATAGCGCTTTTATCCATAGCTTGTAGGGTTACTAATTCTAGATCGGCGTTAGGTCTGACGTGGCACTCCATTAGCTCAAAATATGCTTGTTGATTTGTGCTGTTCAACTCTGGTCGTGGGGAGTATATCTCTTCGACAACTGTTGCTTTAGAGCCTGTATCGGCAATAATTATATTTCTAGTTATAGAGGAATTCGCATCACTTGCAAGCGAGTTCACTATTCTGATGGGCTCGTCGACTACAACATTTTTGGGTATATACACAAAAATGCCAGACCTAAAAGCTGATGCCTCTAACGCTAGAAACTTATCTTCACCGTAGTTCAGCCGATTGGATATTAACTGGTCTTTGATAATACTTTCATGTTTTGTCATGGCTTCTTGGAGATCAGCTATTATAATGCCGTCTTTTGAAATCCTTTCCGGGATAAATTTACTATGGATTGTAGACCCTATCCGTAATATACTAGCACCCTGTTCTGTTTCTGTTTCCTCAAACCTCCCACGAAGCTCTTCATATGGTTCAAAATGGGCCATAGTTTCGGGTAAGCTGACGCGTTCCTCTCTCATGCGGTTAACATCTGAATATTTTGAATATAGTGGTGAAACTTCGGCTGGAAGAGCGGCATATTTTGAAAATGCTTCCCTTCTCATTTCACTTAGCCACGCTGGATCTTTAGATTCAGATATTATATTACTAATATAAGAGTCGTTGATAGAAGATAATATCAGACTCACTCTGCGCCTCGGAATAAAAATGAGCTAAGTGGAACTTTATCCGACTGAGCCTTCCATTTCCATTTTTACTAATCTGTTCAGCTCGACTGCATATTCCATTGGCAGCTCTTTAGTGAAGGGTTCCATAAAGCCCCCTACAATTAAAGAAAGGGCATCAGACTCTGAAAACCCCCTGCTCATCAAATAGAAGATTTGATCATCTCCTATCTTTCCCACAGTTGCCTCGTGAGAAATTGTTGCATCTTCTTCATTAACTTCCACATATGGGTATGTGTCTGTCCTAGAGTTTGGGTCTAATAGCAAGGCATCACATCTTACATTCGATTTTACGCCGGTAGCCCCCTTTGCTACATGAAGCAATCCTCTATAGGTTGTCCTACCAAAATCTTTGCTAATTGATTTGCTTGTAATCCTTGAGGTCGTGTTTGGTGCCAAATGTACTGCCTTTGCACCTGCGTCTTGGTGCTGACTGGAGCCTGCGAATGCCACCGAAATGACTTCAGCGTGGGCATTCTTTCCAAGCATGTAGACGCCAGGATATTTCATTGTGAGTCTACTCCCGAGATTTCCGTCGATCCATTCTACAGATGCATTCTCGTAAGCATATGCCCTCTTTGTTACCAAGTTGTATACATCCTTACTCCAGTTTTGGATTGTTGTATATCTGATCTTGGCACCTTTCTTGGCGATTAGTTCTACAACGGCTGAATGAAGAGATTCCGTAGAGTAAACTGGAGCAGTGCAGCCCTCGATATAGTGAACTTCGGAGCCCTCATCAGCAATTATTAAAGTTCTTTCAAATTGACCTATATTTTCCGCGTTAATCCTAAAGTATGCCTGCAATGGAAGCTCAACTTTAACATTAGGTGGAACATAAATGAATGAGCCGCCAGACCAGACCGCGCTATTTAATGCTGCGAATTTATTATCTTCAGGTGGAATAACTTTTCCGAAATGTCTTTTCAGCAGATCAGGCTGCTCCTTAACAGCAGTGTCAGTATCAATGAAAATCACTCCTTGTTTTTGTAGGTCCTCTCTCAAATTATGATATACTACTTCTGACTCGTACTGAGCACCTACACCTGCTAGGAATTTTCTTTCAGCCTCAGGAATGCCTAACTTTTCAAAGGTATTTCTGACAGAGTCTGGCACGTCGTCCCAGCTCTTACCTTGCTTTTCAGATGCCTTGGCATAATAGTATATATTTTGAAAATCAATTTTCGACATATCGCCACCCCAATTAGGCATTGGTTTACTCATGAAGACTTCGTAAGATCTAATTCTAAAGTCTCTCATCCATTCTGGCTCGCCTTTCAGTTTACTGATTTCCTCTACTGTGCCTCTAGACAAACCCTTTTTACTTAGGTAAACGTAAAGCTCAGTAGAATCCTTAAAGTCATACTTGCTATAATCCATATTGATTTCTTTAGTGGCCATATGAGTTATAACACCGTTATGTTTTATATATGTTTTAGGGCAACGTCCCGTCAAACCTCCTCGGAAATCTAACCCTGTAAATTTTCGCTGGATTTAGGCAATTTGTTACTTATTTTATGAAGTTTCTTAACTTTGCCAGTAATATCATAAGCGACGCCTATCCTTCTACACAAAATGTCAGTTGGGCAATGGAATTATTCTTCTCCGTTGTATCCTAAAATGTAAATTAAGACGCTTTATGATTGGTCATATAATTGGTGATTTGATCTTGTGCCACTATATCATGTACAAAACTTCAAACCAAATTCGTATCAGATTACGGCTCTGCGGCAGTGGCTCCATTCTATCCTTGTCTTGAAGCCGAACCTTCTGGCGTACTATTTCCAAAAATTCTTCTAGCAACTTTTATCGTCCCAGGTATTGTATGTTCTTCTGATTCAAAAAATTGAATTTTGTGTTTCTTTAACTCCCTGCTGGTCATTGGGCCTATCGTGATAACTGCTTCGACATGCCGTAGCAATGCCGTGATTTTTCCTTCGTACGAAATTCTCCTAGTTATTTCAAAGAATGCGTTAACATTCGATGCACTCGTGAAGATTATTGCATCAACCCTCTTTTGTTCCAACAGTGATATGAACTCTTTCCATACAGGAGTAATTCTGGAGGTGCGGATAGTATATAGAAGGAATACGCTTACCTCCATCTGCAGGGCAGATAAAGCATTTCCAATAAAATCGTCTGACGCTTCACTTCTAGGAATAACAATTTTTTTCCCCTTGGTATTTTCCATTTTGGCGAACAGTTCGATGAGTCCTTGCGATGAATAACGTTCAGGAACTAGTCTGACCTCGATTCCATGTTCGATCAGCCTCTGTCTAGTCTTGGGCCCAATTGCAACTACGATGCAAGAATTCAGTAAGGCAATCAGCTGATCGGACTTACAAATTTTGACTGAGCCGTCAAATAGAAAATCGATAACACGAGGGCTTAAAAAAGCACAATACAATTCCTCATTTTTGAGACTTTTTACAAGATTTATAAACCCGATTATATTCGATTGGGTTTTGGGTACTACTTCAATGGCAGGCAATGCCATGGCAATTCCCCCTTCTGAAGTTACCAGTTCAGAAAACTCGGAGGCTTCAATCTTGTTTCTTGTTATTGCCAGGACCTTGTTTTTTAAGGAATACATAGTAGCCACTCAGTCCTAAAATTTAGACCTCGAATACCATCCAAGTCTCTTATGTAATGACACGACTTTACCAATAATAATAATAGCCGGAGGTTTGAGATTTGAACGTCTAGCTCTAGCCACGATATTGCCCAAATTTCCCACAAGTTCTCTTTGTTTTTTGGTAGTGCCATTTTCTATAATCGCAACCATCGTATTTTTGTCCATGCCGCAATCGATTAGATCCTCGCAAATTCTAGAAAGCTCTTTTACGCCCATCAGAATAACTAGGGTATCGACGGCAAAGGCTAATTTTTTCCAGTCTACACTTGGCTCTTTTTTTAACGGATCTTCGCGACCAGTGACTATTGCCACGGATGAAGAAAAACGTCGATGCGTCAGAGGAATTCCTGAATAGGCTGCTGATCCAACAACGGATGATACCCCTGGAACAACTTCAAACTTTACATTATTTCTTAGTAGATACTCTGCCTCTTCAGCTCCTCTACCAAAAATAAAAGGATCACCTCCTTTTAACCTCAGCACTCGCTTCCCTTTTTTGGCATAGGCCACTATCAGTTTGTTAATGTGGGCTTGTTGTGAGGCGCTATTACCTTCAGATTTTCCTACAAAAAAAGCCTCTGAACTTGACGGAATTTGATCAATAATTTCTTTGCTTACTAGCCTGTCGTAAAAAATTACATCGCATGTCTTCAAAAGTTTCATTGCCTTTACGGTAATCAGATCCGGATCGCCAGGACCGGCACCGCATATGAATACCTTCCTCAAATTTGTTTATTCCATCTCTTTACGGCAGCGCGCCAGCCTGCTGCCAACTCTGTCACTCCGTTTCTAAGAAGCATTTCTGCCATCTCATCACCTACAATACCAGCATTTTTCATCTTGAAAATCTTTTTCGCCTTGATGTTCTTAGTACCATCTGCAGAGAATATGCTGGCATACAGTGTGAATGTGTCTTTCCCGGGTATACTTGCAGCAATAGCTCCAACCGGAAATCTGCAGCCAGTCTCTAGCTTAGAGGTTAGGGAGAGTTCAGCATCGGTCTCTACCCTAGACCGTGCGTCTTCAACCTGTTTTAACATCGATATAACGTCAGCGTTGTCTCGTCTGCACACCATTGCGATCGCACCTTGTCCAGGGGCAGGTACAAATTCTCTAATGCTGAATCTTTGCGTGATTGCATCAGCCATTCCAAGTCTGGTCAAGCCAGCTTCCGCAAGTACCACTGCATCATATTCTCCTTCCATGGATTTGCTTACCCTCCTCTCTACATTTCCACGAATTGGTTTCACCCTCAAATCAGACCTTAGTTTAAGTAGTTGAATCGCTCGTCGCAGACTGCTCGTCCCGACTATAGCACGGGAAGGTAAAGATAGTAGTCTCAAATTTCTCTTACTTACAAGAACGTCATTAGGCTCGGATCGCTTAGGAATGCTCGCTACGACTAGCTTTTTAGAAAGATTTGAAGGTATATCCTTTAAACTATGAACTGCAAAGTCAACTTTTCCAGAAATGACTGCCTGATCCAATTCTTTTTCGAAGATTCCTTTTTCATTCATTGAAAATAACGGTCGTCTTCTATCTATATCTCCCCGAGTTATTATAGGCACAATTTCAAATTCATGTAAAGTAACTCTCCTCAAACTGCGTAGAGCGATCTTAGTCTGAGCTATAGCAAGTCTGCTCCCTCTAGTTCCCACCTTTGATTTATTCATAGAGTCAATTTCACAGTACGTAGAGCCTCGTGGTACGATTCGATAGTCTTATCCACATCATCTTCACTATGTGAATAGGAAATAAAGCAGGTCTCTAAACGAGATGGTGGAATAAATATACCCTTTTTCAATAGCTCAAAGAAGACCCTTCTAAATATAGAAGGATCAGATTTGTTTGCACCATATGCGTTGGTTACTTTGTTATTTGCAAAGAAGGTTTGGAACATTGAACCAATATTATTGACAGTCCACCCGAGTTTAAGATCGGCTAGTGCATCTCTTATACCATGCACAATAATATCGCAAGTTCTAGCGATTTTTGGGTATATTTCACTCTTAGCATCGCACAAGGTCTTGATCGTTGCAATGGCTGCCGAAACACAAATTGGATTTCCAGCATAGGTGCTGGCCTGGTAAACTTTCCCGTTAGGCGAAAGCTGTTGCATTATTTCCTTTCTTCCAGCGATAGCAGCAATAGGAAACCCATTCCCTAACGCCTTTGCGAATGTGGCCAAATCTGGTTTAACTCCGAAGAACTCTGCTGCACCTCCCAACGCAAGGCGAAATCCTGTAACAACTTCATCGAATATCAGCACTACATCATTCTGAAGTGTGATTCTTCTAACTTCGTTAAGGTATTGCCTTTCAGGTAAAACTAGCCCTATGTTTGCTGGGACGGGTTCCATTATAACACAGCCTATGTCAGAGTCATGCTTGATTTGATCTTCTAGCCTTTCGGAGTCATTATAGGGAAGCACTATTGTATTTGAAACTGCTTCTGATAGTAGGCCTTCGGAAATATCTGTAGGACCATGAGCCGCTAGTACGTAGTCGTACGCGCCATGATAGCAGCCATCGAACCTTACAATCTTCTTTTTCTTTGTAAACGCACGTGCCAACCTGACCGCATTCATTGTAGCTTCTAATCCAGTGTTTACTAGTCTTGTCATATCTGCGCATTCCACAATTTCTGACATTAATTCTGCCAATCTCACTTCTCCCTCAGTTGGGACACAGAACAAGCTTCCATCTTCTATTTGTCGCTTGACCGATTCGGTCACAGCAGGATAACCATGACCAAGCAATAACGACCCATATCCCATACAATAATCAACAAATGACTCATTATCGACAGTTGCCATTTTACTCCCCTTCCCTGACACTGCAAAAAAAGGGAATGGATCAAAGAATCGTACCGGGCTATTGACCCCTAGGGGTATCACTTGCCGAGCTCTCTCGAAGAGTGACTTTGAATTTGAATTACTAAGCATAATGAGAGTGTTGAGCCTACAAAATATTATAACTGTATCGTAAGCTGCTAAATTATCTACTCATTGAGCAACGAGGCAGTCTTTTTTGCAAAATACGTAATAATAAGATCTGCTCCAGCCCTTTTGATTGCTGTCATAAATTCGATTATAACTTCGTCCTCGTCAATCAAGCCCATCTTAGATCCAGCCTTTACTAATGCATATTCCCCAGAAACGCTGTATGCACAAATGGGTAAGTTTGTGGCCTTCTTAGCTTGATAGATCAAGTCCAGGTACGGTATCGCCGGTTTAATCATGATGATGTCGGCCCCCTCTAAAATATCCAATTCAATTTCACGCATCGCTTCCCTTGCATTTGCAAATGACATCTGGTATGTCTTCCTGTCTCCAAGCTGTGGGTGAGAGCAGGCGATGTCACGAAATGGGCCGTAAAGGGGAGATGCGTGTTTTGCTGAATAGCCTATTATTGCTACATCGGTATGCCCTCTTTCATCCAGGCCTTCTCTAATCGCTTTTACCTGTCCATCCATCATGGAAGAAGGTGCTACCATATCAGTGCCAGCTTCAGCGTGGCTGATTGCCACTTTTGCTAAAGTATGTACGCTGGTGTCGTTGTCTATTTTTCCTCTTGCCATTAGACCACAATGACCGTGGGTTGTATACTGGCAAAGGCAGACGTCAGTTATAATTGCAATTTTGTTTCCAAAGTGTTTGCGAATAGTGCTAACAGAATTTTGCACTATTCCAGACTTCAAAAAAGCGGAGTCAGCTTTATTGTTCTTCTTAGAAGGGATACCAAATAATATAATCCCTCGGATACCCAAATCCGAGATCTTTTCGACTTCAGGAATAATCTCTGTGGGCGGGATCCTTTCTATCCCGGGTATAGATTCCATTGTTTTACGTTTATCGATACCTTCTTGCACGAAAATTGGAGATATCAGATTTTTAACTGATAAACGAGTTTCCTGTACTAGATCTCTGATCGCAGAAGTTTTCCTTAGTCTCCTTAACCTAACGATCGGATATCCTGGTGAGTATTCATACTTGTCGGTCTTCATTATAGTTGAACAGCCTAGCTACAATTCTCTTGATGTCTTCACTTTTATCGCTTCCTATCTCCTTTCTGAGCCTATTCATTGGCGAAGCCATAACAGCTTCAACTATAGCGTAGGACAGTTGTTCAATTATTCTATGTTCTTCTGGCCCTATCTTATTTCCGAGAATAGAAATCGCTTTTTTAAATTCACGTTCTCTAATCTTATCCACATCCTTGAAAATAGAGATAACCATGGGCTCTGCCTCCTTTCTCTTGAGAGCCATGCCGAATAGCTTCATCTCTTCGTCTATTATCTTCTCTGCTGATGCAATTTCATTTTTGCGAGTCTTAATATTATCTTGGACTAATTTGGCAATCTTGTCAATGTTAAACAATTTTACATTCTCTATTGCTCCTACTGTGTCTTCCACTGTGCGTGGATTTGACAAGTCAAAGAGCACCAATTGCTTGTCTCTATGCAACATGGCCTTCTCGACTCTTTCATGAGTGATTAGGTAATATGGTGCAGTTGTGGCCACAAAAATCAAGTCGATCTCTTGAAACCTTTGTATTGCTGACTCGAATGTGATCGGGTTTCCACCCACTGTGTCTGCAAATGAACTGGCCCTCTCAAATGTTCTACTGGTGACCATGAAATTAGCTTGTCTTTGCTTCAATGATTTGGCAACCAGACTTGCTCCTTCTCCTGAACCAATCAGCAAAATCTGTTTTTGGTTCATATTGTCAACGCACTCTGTAGCAAGTTTGACTGCCATGGAGCCAATCGAAACACTTCCTTTGTTCACTCCTGTATGGGTTCTGACCTTACTGCCTACCCTCACCGCTCTGTCAAATATAGCTGAAAGATGAGAGCCAGCGTAATTATTGATGCGTGAGAATTCAAATGCACGTTTGACTTGGCCTAGTACCTGATCTTCGCCTAGGACCAATGAATCCAGTCCTGAGGATAATTTTAAGAGATGTAAGATTACTTCATCTCCGTTGCTAATTTCAATACTATTGGCAACCTCATCTACTGATAATCCTGTCACGTTTGCCCATCCCTCTATTAATTTTTCCTTATTCAGATTTGGACTTGCAGCAAACAGTTCAACCCTATTGCAGGTTTGTATTATAACACATTCCTTTAATTGTGCACTATCTATCAACTTTAGATGTGCACTTCTCAAATCACTGAAAGCGAATCGTTCAAGAAGATGGATAGGAGCATTACGATAGGTTATTCTTGCATTGAATACCTGTAAAGGCTGTGAAAGCGCCGACGATGTTTCCACTATTATTCTTTCTCCCATTCACGCAGTAGTTCTAATGTTGTACTTTTAGCATCTTCTGTCTTACCCTCCTTAATAAGGTTCTGGATGCGATCATTTTTGATCAAGGAATACAGGAATTTTTTCCTCTCTTCCACTGTTTGGATTTCTGATTTTGCGGCAGCACGTGCAAACTCTTGTAACTTAACGTTTTCAATGTCTGTTTTTTTTATAGTCTTGCGAAGCATCCTCTCAGCTTTTATTCTTACCCTGCGTGACATTATGGGGCTCCTGCCTGCTGTGGATATTGCTACCTGCATTATGCCTTCGATGTTGATTATAGATGCGTATGAAAAATCACTGAAAACGGGATCGTCTACTGCGTAGACAAATAGGCGCATTGCACGTGCTTTTTCAACAATCTTGCGGTTTAATTCCTTATCATTAGTTGCAGCGAGCACTAAAAACAAATTATCGTAGTTATCAAGTATGCTCGAATCTTTTATTTTTGTCTTTACAACTTCTATTGTTCCTTGATCCCTTAGTTGATGGAGGTCACGATTCAAGCGATCACAGACTACTGTGATTTTACAATCCTGATCCAATAATCCCCTGATTTTCCTGCTTCCCTCGTCTCCGCCACCTATCACAAGTACATGTTTGCGGTTAAGGTTTAAGTCGACTATCAATATCACGAACGCACCAAATAGTGACGAGAAAAAATCTCGTTATCTCAATTTAATTGTTACATTCATCAATTCAAATTGTGGTGTTCGTCTTAAGTGCTCTATATTAGATATGTCAATATTGACTTAAAGCTAATTAGTAGCGAAATCAACTATTCTATTATAAGCCTTGGAAAACGACAATTCTCCTAAAGTTCATTTGAGTCTTGACACTATTGAGCAAATTGGCCCTGCTACAAAGACTAGGTTAGAACAAGCAGGCTTTTACTCTATCAGGGATTTAATCGTCAGGGGACCTATGGATATATCAGAGGCTACTGGAATGGAAATTGAAAAATCCACATCTCTGTGTAACCAGGCTAGAAGTAGATTAGAAGAGCTCGGAATTATTGACAAGAGCTTCGTTACGGCTACTCATCTCTATGATAAAAGAAAAAGAGAAGATCGTCTTTCGACTGGTTCGCGGAATTTAGACGATCTCTTTGGAGGTGGTATAGAACAAAGAGCTGTAACCGAAATTTATGGGGAATATGGCACTGGAAAGTCCCAAATATGTCATACGTTGTGTGTAATGGTTAAACAGACTAGGTCAGACGGAGGATTAGCAGGCAAAGCTCTTTACGTCGATACAGAAAATACGTTCAGACCAGAACGAATCGTATCTATTGCTGTTGCTAGAAAAATGGATCCACAGGTCGCGCTCGATAATGTGATAGTTGCAAAGGCATACAACAGTGCCCATCAAGAACTGATTATCCAAGAAAGTGGTCCAGTCATAGACGAAATGAATGTAAAATTACTTATAGTGGATTCAGCCGTAGCACACTACAGAGCTGAATTTATCGGACGAGGCGTACTGTCTGAAAGACAGCAGAAACTTAACAAATTCATGCATATGTTGGTGCGAATAGCAGAAACTTACGAAGTGGCCGTTTTAGCCACTAACCAAATCCAATCCTCTCCAGATGCGATTTTTGGCGAAGCGTTTCGACCTACCGGTGGGAATGTAGTTGCACATACCAGTACATACAGAGTTTTCCTGAAGCGCTCCGGAAAAAACCGGATAGCAAGAATGGTTGATAGCCCATATCATCCAGAACGAGAAGTACTATTTACGCTATCTGAACAAGGAGTGTCAGATCCTTCTGGCAGATAAGGAAATTGGGAGCAATAAGATAGAACAGAATATCAGATGACATAACATAACATAACATAAATAAAGGCCTCAGAACATCAACCTACGATGCCAAGGTCACAAGGAACGAGAAGGAAATCCCGTTCTGTTCTTACTAAGCGTAATGTCTGTAAAGGTTTATCTTACTTACTAACCGAATATAAAGTTGGCGACAAAGTTGTTGTCGATATAGATCCATCCGAGCATTCCACCACCCCCCATAGGAGGTTTCAAGGTAAAGTAGGATCTGTGGTAGGTGTCGGGCGAAGGATTTTGAAAGTCGAAGTTGGAGTAGGAGGAAAATTGAAGATCCTGCAAACTAGATTTAACCATATAAAGCCATTCAGGGGAGGAAATTAAAGTGACAGATATACTTAAAAAGGAAATAATTACACTAGCTGAATCCAAAGAAATTTTAGAGAAAGTTAAGCCAGATGATATGGACCAAATCCAACGTTGGACCTATGATTACGTTGCCAAGTTTGCAAAAAATGATCCAAAGACTGCTAGAGAAATGGTTAGCAGATTAGTTGAGGAGTGTGAATTAAAAGAAGAAGAGGCTGTCGAAGTGATCAACATATCGCCCTCTTCACTGGAAGAGCTAAGAGCTTTTACGTTTGGCTGGAAAAAGCTAATCCTTACGGAAACCTTGCAAAAAATGTTGAACATAATCAAAACACCAAATGAAAGTTAAATAAAAAGGTAAACGGTTATCAAAGCAGGAGAAAAAGAAAAAAAGATCAACATTGTCAGCTTGGGCAAGGGGATATAGTAGCGGTACTGGAAGAATAGTCGGCGAACAGAATTCTGGGGGTCAGCTGGGTCAACGTAGATATGAAGAATATGCGTACGTTTTGGACTTTACCCAACGCGCGAAATCGTCGACTGTGAGAGGAAAGGAAGGTATGATTATTCAAGCTGTCGGAGAGGAACGACTCACATTACTTGAACTCCTAGGGGCCCAGAACCTGAGTGTCGAAATCGGTGAAAGGGTCTATATTGGTAGGGAAGGTCGAGATAAGGTGATGAGCGTTCTAGGTAGGCTCGAATATGAATCCATATCGCAATCTGCAAAGAATGAGCTTCCTAGTGTGGTTGAAAAGATAGTCATAACAAACCAAAAACGGTTCATCGATTATGTAAACACGGCTCAACCCATTACTCCTAGAATCCATGCCTTGGAGCTTATTCCTGGAATTGGAAAAACCTACATGATGACAATCATAAAAGAGCGAGAGAAGAAAAAATTCGAAAGCTTCTCAGAAAT
>NZ_QURE01000079.1 GCF_009898475.1 Nitrososphaera sp. AFS
AAGCAGATATCTTTGTTAGCGGTATAAATCTGCCGACTGGCAGTGATGCCAATGATGACGGATTTTGGGAGACTTCCGTAGTTTATGATTCTGTGCTAAAAGAAATGCAATTTAACTGTTAATCATTCATTTCATCTTATGAAAATCAAGATCGCTAATCAGTGCCAAGGCAGAAGAGAACCATAAATACAAGTAGAATTATAATTACAATCCCACTTGTATAGAATTGATAACGAATGCACGCCAGCATTCCACTTTATTGTCCGTTCATTGGATAAAAGTGTAGTAATCTAATAGGGCCAAGCTTTAAAATGATAACCCGAGGTCCCTGTGTGGATTTCCAACCATTTTGGATGGTACTACTGCTTTATCAAATTCTTCAGATGAAATGAACCCGCCATCAACAGCCATCTCACGTAAGGTTTTATTTTTACTCAACGCTTTATGAGCAATAACTGATGCTTTGTCATAGCCAATAATTGGACTCAATGCGGTGACTAGCATTAATGATTCATTTACGTACTTACTAATCCTACCTTGATCTAACGACATTTCTTCTATGCTATATAGTCTCAATTTGTCGCAAGAATCTGCCAATATCCTGGCGGATTGAAGAACATTGTTAATGATCACGGGTCGCATCGTGTTAAGCTCGAAGTTTCCCTGAGTTCCTGCGATAGCAACAGCATTATCATTTCCGATCACTTGAATACAGACCATGATCATAGCCTCCTCTTGTGTTGGATTTACTTTCCCAGGCATGATGGAAGACCCTGGTTCATTGGGTGGAAGCACTATTTCGTGTAATCCTGCGCGTGGGCCAGAACCTAGCCAACGAAGATCATTTGCAATTTTCATTAAAGCAATCGCCAAACTTCGCAATCCTGCACTTAAATGGACCATCCCATCGAGAGAACCTAAAGAGGCGAATTTGTTAGGAGCAGTTATGAAAGGGTGGTTGGTTAATCTGGCAATTTCTGCTGCTATCTTAAGATCAAAATCCGGTACAGTGGTGTTAAGACCAGTACCTACAGCCGTACCACCGGCAGCCAGCTTGTAAAGGCCCGGCATAGACTGCTTGACTATTTGCAAGGCATCTCTGAGCTGTGTAACATATCCTGACCACTCTTGTCCGAAAGTGATAGGTGTAGCATCTTGCAAATGTGTTCTTCCTATCTTGATAACATCCACCCATTGAACCGCTTTCTTCCACATCGCACCGATAAGTTTCTCGACATTTGGTACTAAGTGTTGGGAAAGTTCAAGCGTCGCTGCTATGTGCATTGCAGTAGGAAATGTGTCATTAGACGATTGGGACATGTTGACATCATCATTAGGGTGTATCGGATTCTTGCTTCCCAGGACTCCCCCTACTAATTGTATGGAGCGATTGGATATCACTTCGTTTACATTCATATTTGACTGTGTACCCGATCCTGATTGCCAAACATAAAGAGGAAACTCTGAATCTAGTTTGCCTTCGATTATCTCGTCGGACACCCTGATGATCAAATCGGCCTTATTCTGATCTAAACAGCCTGCTTGGGAATTGACAATTGCGGCTGCCTTCTTGACGTATCCGTAAGCATGATAAATGGCCTTAGGCATGAGATTGTCTCCTATTGAAAAGTGAACCAGCGAACGCTGTGTCTGTGCTCCCCAATAGTGGTCCGCAGGAACCTCTATTGTGCCTAATGAATCAGATTCAAACCTGGTGCCTACAACTCCTGTACCAATAGGAATGTCACTACTTGAAAAGCGCGTCTTTTCGCTTTTTGAATCCTTGTTAGCAGTCATGCTGCAGCATTATATCTTTACACTTATAGACGCTATGATTAACACATTGTTTTCCTAGGATCTTCTTGGAATAACAAAATGGAGCTATCGCACTAAAGATCAGGCCTCAGGTAAGTTTCTTCTGTTTGATCAATTCAAAACCAAGAGGTGATTGACTCAGCCGATCGATCATATTCTGGACACGGTTATACATACCAAAAAGTCTGCAAGAAAAGCTAGCCAGTTTCAAAGTGCAGCCGTTTGGATAAAGGAAACACAGTGAATTCAGGTGCTGAGGTAAAAAAATAGGCCATAACAAAACGAAAGCAACTTCTGAAGTACTGTATCAAGTTATTTAATTCATAATTTTGTCTACCATGACTCAGTATTGGAGCTAGTAATGTCTTTCGACAGGTGTGAACCTCGTAATGGTAACAGGAAACCAATCCATTCTCGGATCCTTCAGAGGCCCGGTATAATTTGCAATTGTGTGTTTTAAAAATCTGATATCATCTCGCTTAGGATATTCTATCCTTGCTTGCGCTCCTCTCGATTCAAGACGATTCAGTGCTCCAATAAGTATAATTTCTGCAATTCTTAGCATTGAATCAAGCTCCATAACATTAGTAAAATTTGTATTATATTCTTTAGCTTGGTCGTCGACGTGCTTCCAAGAAGAGCGTTGCAAATCTTTAATAATTCTCAAGCCATCACAAAGATCCTTCTCATTTCTATAAACATGAGCTTTTGCGTCCATGGTGTCTGAGAGCTCCTTTCTGACTTCGTATGGATTTATCTGGCCCCTGCCTCTGAAAATTCCATCATAAATTCTCTTTTCTTCCTCTAGGACTTGATCATTTGGGATTGAGGAAGAAGTGTTTCTATGACTAAGAGCATATTTCGCAGCAAACTGCCCTGTAATCTTACCCCACACTAGGCACTCCCCGGTAGAATTTGCACCCAACCGGTTAGCACCATGAGTGCTGTTACAGGCTGCTTCTCCGGCTGCCCATAGCCCATTCATCTCTGTAGCGCCATCAATATTAGTATGGATTCCTCCCATCATATAATGACAGACTGGCCTGATCTCAATTGGTTCCTCAATTACATCTACTCCGGAAAACTTTTTGCCAATTTCCCTAATACCGTTTAAGCGTTCCTTTATGAGGTTAGCGCCAAGATGAGTCAGATCTAGTTTTAAACAATCTACTCCTGTTTCATGTTTCCAGCCTCTTCCTTCGTTAATTTCTGTCATCATGCCACGGGAAACCACATCACGTGATGCTAGCTCCAGGGCATTTGGGGCATACTTCTTCATGAACCTATCACCGTCCTTGTTTATCAGGTATCCGCCTTCTCCTCTAGCTCCCTCAGTTATAAGAATCCCTGATGGGATAATACCGGTGGGATGAAACTGAACAAATTCCATGTCTTTGAGTGCTAAACCTGCCCGGTACGACATATCCAAGCCATCGGGTGTAGAAGAGTAGGCGTATGTCGAAAAGCTATAAACTCTACCTGCGCCACCGGTGCATATTATTGCAGCGGGTGCCTTAAATACAAATAGAGCGCCTGTTTTCATCTCGATAGCAATTATTCCCAGGAATGTCTTGGATTGCTCATCTTTGAGAATTCCCGTACAAAACCACTCGTTATAGAACTCGATGTTATCATATTTGAGAGAAGTATCATAGAGCGTTTGCATTTCATAAAATCCAACTTTATCCTGTGCAAACGTTGCTCTTGGAAATGAATATCCACCAAAACTTCTCTGGGCAATGCTTCCGTCTTCCTTCCGTGACCAAGGCATACCCCAACGGTCTAGTTGATAAATTTCATATGGCATATTACGGACTAATCGTTCCGCTACATCTTGGTCAGCCAGAAAATCGCTCCCTTTGACAGTGTCATATATATGAGACTCTTGGGTGTCTCCTTGTTTTTCACCTTCTACTAGAACCGCAGCGGTACCGCCTTCAGCAGAGACTGAATGAGAGCGCATGACCTGAACTTTTGAAATCACAGCTATGCTTAATTTGTCGTCTACGTTCGCAGCCGCTATCGCCGCTCTCAAACCAGCTATCCCGGATCCAACTATGAGAATATCATGAGCAATTGTACCGACCAATTACGCTATTCCCACATATCCTATACTAAAACGTTAGGAAATCAAAACTATGCAATAATATTAGCCAAAAATACTCTGCTACATCCTAGTGCGGAGATTAAGACTAACTAAGTACTTGGATTGTGAACCAAAATTAGTTAGATTAATTTTCTCACCATAGAGGTTAAAAGGCAAGAATACCGCAAAACCTATTCAACAAAGGAATCGATTTGCAAGTGGTTCCTAGTTCTTCACGTCAATTTCTGTTTCTTCAGACGGTATTTATATTGTGATGTATCAGCTTACATAATGAAGGCAGCAAGAATTGTCAAGCCAAAGGAGCCTTTAGAGGTACAAGATCTTGAAACACCCAAGCCAAAGGGTTCTCAGGTACTTGTCAAAGTACTCGCATCAGGCGTTTGTCATAGTGATATTCATTTGTGGGATGGAGGTTACCAAGGGCCTGGAGGCCAGTTTTTAAAAACTACAGACAGAGGTGTAAAATATCCTGTGACACCAGGACACGAGGTTGCCGGTAGGATAGAAGCCTTGACTGAAGAAGCAGAGAGCTTATTCGCGAAGGGGGATAGGGTTCTAGTTTATCCATGGGTTGGAGAAGGGACTTGTCCGGCTTGCCGGATTGGAGAAGAGAATTTATGCGACAAGCCTAGGTCACTAGGTATCTATACTGACGGAGGATATTCTGACCTTCTTGTCATCCCGAGTTATAGGTATCTTGTAAAGTTGGAAGAAGATTTGGATATTAATGAAGCCGCCACCTTGTCGTGTTCAGCGCTAACTGCATATAATGCTGTAAAAAATGCTTCATTACGCCCAGATGATAACGTTGTTGTAGTCGGTGCTGGAGGACTGGGTTTGATGGCGATTCAGCTAGCAAAAGCAGTCACAGGTGCCAAAGTAATCGCCATGGATTTGGATGAAGAAAAACTCAAAACTGCCGAGACTAATGGACATGCAGATGTGGTAATTAATTCAAAGAAAGAGGATCCCAAGAAAAAGGTGATGGAGCTTACTGATAACAAAGGTGCAGATGCTGTGATTGATTTTGTGAATGCATCAAAAACAGTGGAAGTAGACATGCAAATACTCAGGAGAAGGGCTAAAGTAATACTGGTGGGACTCTTCGGAGGAGAATTAAAGCTTAGTCTTGTCACTATGCCGACCCGTGCCTATAGCTTGATTGGATCATACACGGGAAGCTTGAGTGATTTAATTGAACTCGTATCACTAGCTAGAAGAAAAGTTATCAAACCAGTCATCTCGGATAGATTCAAACTAGATCAAACTACAGAAGCTCTTTCAAAATTAAAGGACGGCAAGGTTATGGGAAGAGCAGTTATCAACCCGTGAATTGATGGCAAAGCTATAAGTTTGCAATCAAAGTAAACAACCGCAATTTAGGTGATAAGTTATCAGATTGAGTGATAAGTGTGGTCAGTATAACAGATCTGATCCAAATTGTAGTTCAGTATTGCTCCTAGAAAGAAAGCTATTTGGAATTCATAAAGCACTCGTAAGCCTCTACAATACCACCTTTATACATACTTGGTAACTGATATTTTGGTAGCACATAAAAATTTCGTTAGCAATCCACGTCCATATTCAAACGTTGCGTCTCGTGCACCTAGCAAAAAACTTATGGACAATGCATCCTTATACAACTTCAAGGTGCCTGTTCCACGTAGTCTTTTATATGATGTTGAGCATCTTATGACTGATACAAGTGAAATTTGGATTTCGATCCGCCGTTAATTTTAACCATTTCTCCTACTGCGACACCTTGTTGGGCCGTAGCTGTGTTGCACTGCTGCCGCTTTTGTCGTTTGCCTCTCTCTTGCTAATACTCTCCTTTGCATCTTCATTTAATTATACCTGGGGGCAAACGTCAAGTAATCATACAACAGTAGGCGCTGTTGGGACCGGTACAAACAACAGTACAAATCAGCCACAGATGATCACCAACATTTCAAAGCAAGGAACATATAAGGTAGAAATTCAGTGGCATACTCCACAAAACACCCAAACGGCGGTATTTCCCAAGAACGGATTCCAGTTAGAAGTGAGATTTCTAAACGGTACCGCACCTTCGGCAACTTCAAAAAATATACCAAATAAAATTGCTCAGGGAGGGGTCACAACAATAGGCAACGGCGGCACCCAGTATGCTGTTCCAGGCAGTATTGAACATTTGTTGCCCATCAATAGTTATGATATGACAATTCTTGATGATCACGGACACGTTTTGTGGCACAAAGCAAATCAGACTACGTCAGCAGGGATTGGACAAGACCAAGTTGTTTTGACAAACGGATACACAGGAAAGATCCACATACTCATAAATAATATCCAAACCAATAATGCAATGACTGGGAGCAACATTACTCCCTTAAGCACTCCAAAGAATGGAAAATATACACAGCCGCAAAATGCAAAATCTGACTCTGTTGATCTAATTGCTCAAATACGGTGACCGGCTCTAAACAAGAGACTCGAATTTTAATTTTTCATTATCAAGAAGATCTTATTCAAATTGAAAATTAATGAATTGAAATTTATTTGTTAAAATTTACAGCTAGAAATTTGGCCGCCGTATCATATTAGTCTTAACTCGGAATCACTTGAATATTAGTCCGCTTTTTTCTTGCGAATTTGGCGAGAGTGTAAAAAAAACGCTTATAACAGATGGAATTATTGTAATACAAGGTGCTTAAACACCTATAACAAAAGACGTAAGCTAGAAGAACGTATTTAAATTAGAGCGTCCATATTTGAACTCAGTCAATTGCATAACGATGACCCGGACAATACAATTTGGTGTCGGTATTACATCGATGACTTTGCAACGGCTAAAGTGAGAATCATCCACATCGGTAGAGGAAAATACAAAATTATTGATGATAAAGAAGGGGGCAGATATATAGGAAAAGTAGTTGATGCATCAGACGTTTCTCAGTTTGAAATCTAATGTGCAGATCAAAATACGACTGAAATCCAAATTTTCGCACGGTTTTTATTAACTGAAGTCCTCCTCGCTTTTTTTTGACTTCATCTTAAATGATAATTTAATATCCCTTTTACACCAGCTGAATGATAGACAACGCCGTTTAGGCAACTTATTTGTATGCTTACATTGAACACGTTTGGGACATCTTACATTGAAAGTCACGCTTCAGTTCTGTGCTTGAAAGCGGCGGCTCGGAAATCTGGATATTTCACTTAGGTATTTAATTTTCTGACTTAAGTCCGTCGATCAATTAGAGACTATCCACACCACAGTTACAAAGGATTAGTGGCACATGTGGTACCGAGGCGAATCAGCTTTTTACCCCTCAACTCTATTCTCAATTTATGCTGCCCATCTGTAGTGTACTCCAAAACCAGCTGGGATTAGCTGGCCATCCAGGTGAACTAATACCAGTGCTCGTGCAAAGGCAAGAGGAGAGGATTCCGATGAGTAGCAATCCAACAGAGAACCCCATTGCAAGTACAATTGATTTGATTTTTGCTTTCCACATGCTTTATCGGTGTTAGTGGTACTACTAGTCTTGACAGCTTTAGTTATTAATTCTAATAAGAGGGCAATACCGAATGACATGGACAAGATCTTGTTTTTTGTTAGCTTAATTCTCAATGATTTTTTCTAAGAAGCCTTGTTTTCAATTGATCAGCTAAATGAGCATTCTATTGTTTGCAAGATTACAGCCGACACATGTATCTGGACCGAAATTAATAGACTAATAAATCCGGTTGAAGCGACCCATGCTGATGGATTAACATGTATATTTGCGTGGGTGAAACAGGTGATGTTGGCGTTGGTTTGGCCTTAGCTGCCATAAGGTAACCTCAATTGATGCGACCCTTAAAATTTCTGAAGTACCTTTAGATTCAGCTTATTCCAAATGATGCTGCGAGTGACTGACTCAGAGATTATGCTAAATAGTCAACTAATTTTTGTAACCAATCGAGAGCCTCACTACGTTTGATGGTCAGCACGAGAGTAGATTAGAACAAACTTTAAATCAATAGAAAGAGATTGGATGGAGCAGGGGAAAGTTGGTTAAAACCTTACGAATGATTCATTTAACCTCAATCATTCTAAGTGCTGTCTTAGCGACAATCTTGTCTAGTACTAGTTTAATTGAGGCTGTACCATTAATACCTGGTACCCTGAATGTTGAAAATACTTCAGGTACGAATTTAACAGCAAGTAATGCCGTGCATATACAGTTATGTTCAAGCCATTATCCATGTGCCAAAAAAAGCAACTTTAACAATAGTTCCAATGAAAACTTGAAATAGTCCCAGTTTATGGACAACGAGAGAGTAGGGCGGTGAATTTGCTGGAGAATTGAGCAACACTCGGTATTCAATGCCATACGAACTGATGTATAGTGGTGGTAGTTGAGAAATCTATTTCCAAAATATCCTCCATAATATTGTAGCAAAAACCTTTGACGCAGTTTGTGTTGTACCAAATGTCCTCGAATCAAGACAATTTTTAGATTGCTAGCTATGGATCTCTTAGTTATCCGAAACATTTCAGACATTATTAGTGCCATCCCCCCAGGCTATAGCTATACGCTCGGCTAAGGAAGATAAAAATACTTTCTACCAGAGGAATTATAGAACGAAAACACTGTACTGACTTGTATAAACAGATAGTTACGATTCATTGGTCAACTACACAGTTTTGTCTCAAACAGACGTAGATAAACTTCAGTATCAAGCTTGGTTTCTCATATATACTTGGGCATACTCTGATACATGAAAAAACAGTATGAAATACAGAAGTAGGAGTGAAATAGTTAGGATGATACTAGAGGCAGCGAACGTAAGACAAGGCACTAGCAGGACCAGACTAATGTACAAATCATATTTGGCGTACAATCAGCTAAAGGATTACTTAAAAGCACTTCAAGAGAATGGTCTAATCGAGTATGAAGTAGGAATTCGCAGTTACAAAATCACTGAAAAGGGAGTGCGGCTACTTGAACTGCAAAATAGGATGAAGGAACTTACGCCAATAAATTATGTCGAGACCTAGGATAATTATATCAGCCACTTGGCAGATCTGGTCCGATGAATCCTCAAAGATGCTTACATTACTTGCGGTAAGGTAGTAGATCCCATTTCCTTAATTTTTCTTAATTTCCACTTTGTTAAGGTGCCTGAGCAAAAATTCTAGTAATTTCCTATAGAAGATTCCAATAATTCGAAGGCTCAGCATGGAAGCTAAAGATGGTTTACCTATGCAAACCTCGAAAAAAATCAATTTGCTAGTGAATTCACGTAGGTTTGGCTCAAAAAAGTATTACAATCCAACTTATATACCGATCCGCTGATGTGACTGTCAATTTGGCACATTTAGGGATCCCCACGTCTTACATTTGTATAACAATTGCATTAGTTACGACTATAATTTTCGGAACCTTTCAATGGCAACAGTTGTTCGTGCTAGGAGAACATGGCTCGAGTGGTAGCAGCCTTTCTGGCTCTAAAGGCATAAATGGACTGAATGGCCCAAGTGGCCAAAGCTCAATTGGCAAAAACGGAAACGATTCCAACGGGACCGGTGGATCGGACAAAAATCTGACAACTCAACAAGATCCTCTAGGATACCCTGGTCAGGTTCACAGCGGTACCGGCGCCCCCAGTTTGCCAAAATCAGGTCTATTCAGCTGAATGCACGTCAGATTCTAGCTTTTCTCGACCTTTAAAATCCGACGCTCACTACTTGCCTTTGAGAGTCTTTGGAGGTACCTTTTTAGGGTAGATGGCTCTGGTAGAAAAATAGTCTACTCAGCTCTGATGAAAGTAATTGCAACTAGATCTGTCAGAATATTTGATGTCAATGATATACTGATATTTTTTCATTGCGAATTGATATCGATAACAAAACGGGCCAGCTTCTATTCTGGTCACTTCTGACTCACATTCAAAGCGAAGATAAAATGCTAAGTCAGAACAGTAAATTCACTAGAAGCAGACAGGACTTGTCTTGAAAGAGAGCCGACACGAAAATCCGGTTAAATAGTAGATTAAAACAGCCGAAAGAATTAATGTCAATTAATAATAGTATGAAATTCGACTTCTTCAATAGAAAAAAATTCAAGTGCTCTGTCTGTGAAGAGAAGTTTAAGACTCAGCTAGAACTCACCGAACACACTCATATGAAACACAGCACAACTCGTTAATATCCTGACTAGTGTGCGAAGTGTCTTTGCACGGAGGTATCAGACAAAAGTACCATTTTTCGAACCATAGTGGAATTGGTAAGTGTTATTGAGAAACCTCGAAAGGAGGTTCTGCACAACTTGTCTCCTTCATGCCCTGCATCGCTGCGGCGACGGTTACAGGAGAATACATTAAAAGAGAGAAGCTAACTGCCCTTAGTTGTGTGTACTGTTACTGGTACTAATATCTGTTACAGAGGCTGCGAAGGATAGCCTGTGCTCGTTAAGATACTTTGAACACCAATTCAATGTTTTGTAGCTGACGCATACCTGAAAAGTTAAAAGCCGTACTAAGGGTGTCAGACCAAAACCCCTAGATGCAGATCTTGTAATAAAGGGCAGACGAAGATGAAGAGTGTTTATATTTTCAGTCATATTCGATAACCGTGCGTAGCTCAAAGGTCTTGTTTACAAATTTATACCAAATGGGCGTATGAACTTTTTGTCTATGAGCACGCTTAAAGTCTTGGGCATGGGCAGCAGCTATAACCAAGCTTCTTACGGCACAAAAACTTTGAATATTTTATTGCATGGCATAGAAAAGTATGATGCAGAGACTCGACTATTGGATTTGCGTGAAGTGGATTTGCCCATTTTTGACCCCGGCGCAACTGACGATTCTGCCGACTTAAAGACACAAAAGACTACGATAGAGGTCAATTGGGCTGATGCTTTCGTGCTTGCTTCCCCAGATTATCATGGGTCGATGTCTGGCTCAATGAAGAACTTCTTAGACTATTATTGGGAGGAATTTGCAGGAAAGATTTTTGGCTATATTTGTACATCGCACGAAAAAGGATTAACAGTCATGGATCAAATGAGGACGACGGTTAGACACTGTTATGGTTGGAGTTTGCCATACGGAATCTCTGTTAATGCTGAAGAAGATTTTAACGAAACCGGGGATATTATTAATAATCTGCTAGCTAAACGTCTAAACATACTAGCCCGCGACATTGTCGTTTATGGAAAATTAATTAGAGAGCAGTTTCTTAGAGATGTGAATAGCGAGGTAACAGATACCTTTGCTGCACGTTATAGAGACTAGTTGACCCCCCACAATCCGATCTCTGCATGTCACCAACCATACAGCCCAGCTAGGACTCCCCTAAAGTGTGATTCAATTCTATACACGTATGGCTTTGATTAGATAAAAAGGCTATAAGATTGAATCTATTACTTGAAGTCTGAATGAAGTGCCACATATGTGGAAAGTTTGGTTCATATACGGAAATGATCGACTATACGGCATATTCAGTGCATCCAAAATGCGAGCACAAGGAACACATCATTTCAGAGAATATCAAGGAATTTAGAGACTGCTCTATTTGTAGTAAAAAGGTACTGTCAAGGGATGCATTACGAAGGCATTTAATCCGCGACCATACTATTGAAGGCCTTGCAGACCTAATAGTAGATAGTATCCATAAGGTTTAGAAGAATGCTGTACCGCTAACTGCACACGAAGTCTCTGCAAACAAGCTACTAACACTCAGGTGATTAGCAGTGCTACCGCCAGGGGTCATGCAGGAGCGAGCAAGCTATGTTATTTGTAGAGCAACACTTGTTCAACAGACGCCATCAGGGCCGAAGTATTATATTCCTAATTAAGAAGGGTTCATTTTTCTTCATATCCATCGATTGACATGACACGTAGATAGCCCGTGACTGTCGGTTGGAATTAGTGTTGGACGAACGTGAAGTCACTATAGAATGGTTCAGTCGATTTTTGTAGCGTACCAGACAAATCTATTAGATCGGCAAAATTATGTGCAAATCTAGACACTTCGCAATCAGTTTGCTACCAATTTGCTAACATTATGCTAATAGCATTAAACAAGGGCCATCTGCCCAATCGCAGCAATCTTTGAAGATTGACAAATTCAAAACTTGTACCTCTTCATCGTTCCCAAGTGAAAACAATTCTCTCTAGACAGCCTAGCTGGCAAGTCAGCAGAATCATGCTGTGCAAAGATCCGTGTTGAAGACGGATACTTGCACCATTACGATCTTCGGATGCCCTCTAAGAAAATTGTGTACCATGCTGAAAAACCTTTAGCCTCTTGATGAACCACTGTGTTATGAAAGGTATGGGAAAGCAAAGGGGAGAACCTAAAGCATGCTATAATGTGCTTGCGAATTTGTGTTCAGCACTATTATTGAGAAAATACAGATCGCCATTAATCGGGCACTGGCTCTGTTAGGGAACATGTATTCCTAGCCTTTTAAATTGTCCTGATTCAGTGCATTTCCAGACAAGATTAGCCTGGATTCAGGATAGAATAGGTCAATCTAATCTGAAATGGATGCGCATCGCATAGATGTTAATTCTTTAGAATTTATCCCGGAGAGTACTAGCATCAACAAGATAGTTAACGAATGGAGTGTATTGCTGAACTTCGTTTAACAGATGAGTGGGATTAGAACCATTTTCTACCGCTCCTTTGTAAGCGCAATAACTTGCTAAACGATTAGATTCAAATTGTATTCAAATCGAATTCCTAGACATGGATTCCCAGTACTAAGGACAGTTGATCATTTCATAAAAATCCAAATAAGCCTATAGCAATTTCAGGTGGAAAAAATCCGATGTCATATATTGTAGGAGATTGATATGTAGTAGACCATAGCTCCCCATACCCATGCGGATTGCTTGATCGTCAAAAACACTTCGCAAGACAAGAATTTCTGCTGACCCATCGTAACACGAAAAGGCGGTGGGGTTATTATTCCTCAGAGCAAAGTAGTGGGCAGGCGGAATCGAGATGGAAATTTGTGTGCCATAATGTTATGACATACCAATGCCCAATATTCATAAGCGTGTTTGAGAGTTGTAATGATCAGGAAACGATTCGGTTTAAGATCGCTCTACATATAATAGAAGAGCTTATAATTCAAAGTAGAAGGCTTCCTAATCACGGATAGGTAAGACTCCCGGCAATAATTGCTTAACTCGATTTTATGGATAGACTAAGCTCGATGTAAGATCATTGAACTTGTTTCGATCCAAAAACCGGAGATCGATGATAGTTAAATGTGGGCAATCATGACCCAATTATTTCTTGCGCGAATGACAAGCATTTCATGATGATCAAAAACAGTCTCCGTCGTGCTTCGTCCGTACTGTGTTATATGGCAGCTGGGCACCTTGTGCATTGAAGGGACAACATGTATTTTCTGTGAAGAATAAAAATAAAGAGGTTCAGGTTATTTTCTGTTCCCTGTTAAAAGGTTGCCTAGGCCCTTTAAACCATTTGCGATCGCTTGACCTAACTGCGTGATTGGATTACTGGAAGTTGTATTCCCTGCTGCTTTGGTTGGGTTCGTTGCGCCTGTTGCATTTCCTCCTGCTTTTGCCTTTGACAAGCTCGCTGCCACAGAGCTTGAATTAGCTGCTGGTTTGGTTGAGTTAGCTGCTGCTGGTTTGGTTGAGTTAGCTGCTGCTGGTTTGGTTGAGTTAGCTGCTGCTGGTTTGGTTGAGTTAGCTGCT
>NZ_QURE01000080.1 GCF_009898475.1 Nitrososphaera sp. AFS
ACATATAGGATAAATGATAATTATGGACGAATTTTTATCAACACAATTTAAAAGAACGGATACTCAGCTATAGTTGTATGAGCACCGTCAGTGAAATAGCGTCACATGGAGATCTTGTCACGATGAGCGCGGATTCCGGGATGACAGCTTATGATGTCGCAGGGTTAATGAAGGATAGGCGTGTGGGATCGGTAATTGTAGTTGACAAGCAAGGGAAACCTCTTGGCATAATTACAGAGCGTGATATGATCAAACGGGTGTGTCTAGAAAAAATAGCTCCCAGCAGAATAGCCTTGGAGGACATTATGTCATCCCCGTTGTTTACAATAATGTCTTATGATTCAATAGATACTGCATCCAGGTTAATGACTAAAAACAGGCTGAAGCATCTAGTAGTGTTGGAGGCAGACAATAGGATTGCTGGCATGCTGAGCGTCTCTGATATAACAAGACATCTGGCAAAGATACTGTTGGATGATTATAAAAGGTACAGATCGTTACGTTTCGCTCTCGACCTCTCCTAGTTGAGCTGCCATCTAGTTAAGTTTGCAGTTCGTTGTTTCCTATCATAAGGTTCAGACGTGAGCAGGTCTATTTCCTTATTATTCATCAGGCTCGAAATAAGATAACTCTACTTCATTTTTGAGCCCTTGGGCACAGCATACCATGCAGCGTACGTCATGACCTATCTTGTATCCTTTAACGTGGTGTACAAATCTGGCCGGAAGGATAAACATTTGAACGACAATTTATTTTGGACGTCATCTACGGCAACAAATCCTCTACGACTACTTAAACTGCATAATCTACATTAGCTGAGAAAGAAGTTACAGTCAGACATGGGCATAAATTCCACTTCAGTGATAACGAGCGGGGAGGTCCGGTTCGAGAGTTGGAAAAGCGCTGTCGCTGGGCTGACCAATGATACTATATTATTCTATCGATGTGAGCATAGCTGACGGTACGTAATTTATGCCGAAATGCGAGCAACTTATAGCCGAATAGGACCAAGTCGAGATCTTGATCTTTTGCTCCATAAATATGTGAATCGAGCTGCCCGTTGCATAGCTGAAGCCCTTCTCTCTTGGTTTGCTAATTCTTGGCTAACTCTATCGGGTTAAAATCGATTACGCCGTTAATCTCCAACAAATCTTTCTCATTAGCCATCTCTTTAGCGTCGTCTGTTTCGCCATCTTCATTCATGCATTTTTGATAAAATTGGCAATTAGTACATTTGCCATGTCTTAGACCTTCACTTAGTCTGGGAAGGATAGATACATCATCTTCCTGAAGTGCCTTAAGAAACAACGTCTTGCGTCTCATCATTTCATTCTTTATTATCTCTCTCGTGAGGTCTCCCTTAGGCAATGAAATTTGCCAACTTTCAATTCCTACCTCTCTACCATTATGAGGTCTGAGGAAATAATCTCCTGAAAGATCTCTTTTGATCCACCTCAATTCTCGACTATTGTATCTTATAGAGATGATTCCCTTTTCTATCTCTGTCATTACTAGGTAATACAGTAACTGTCTGAGATAAGATGTAAAAGTGGGATCCATGATGTCGAGCCTCTTCCCGCTAATTGTATCCTTGAGTTCAACTACTGTACCTCGCCATTTTTGTGCTTCGCCATTCATATTTTCTTCTGATCCCTCGCCGCTCATTTCCTCTGCCATGATATCAGGATGCGCAACCAATCCTTCCATTTCCAGTTCGGACTGTGCAACGCCAATGTTGGCCAAGTTAGTTATAATAAATTCACTGGCCTCGCCTCTTACAAAATGATGAACTGACTTGTTGGTAATTGGGTCCATATCCGGCATCTTCCGAGAATAAAACTGTTTTCTGATGCAATTAGAAGGCAGAATATCTGAAACGTGTATAGCCGAATCACTATGCCTTCTTCTCTCCTCGTACCTCTTGCGCAGATTCGTTTGCAAAAGCTCAGTGAAGTCTGAACACCTTCTTATTTTTATTGTCATAACTTGTTCTCACTCTTCTTGTTGGTTTGTTTCAGATGTGATCCGTACATTCACCTTTTTCAATGTGTCGATTACTCTTATGATCGGTTTTTTTCTCACAGTCAAGCCACCTATGTTGTTTCATGGTTCTACGATAGCATCCCAAACTAACTCGGCAGTGCTTTCCGGAAATAATTTTTCAACCGGGTCGTGTCGATTAGATCTACTTTTACAATTTGTTGACAAGTCGTGAATCGTAATGCGAAAAGAGTTCATGTAAAATCGTATATGCATCATCATTATTCTATTTTCGCATTCGTGTGTCCCTTTTTGATGACTTTGATTATTCTATCTTGTTCTTCTCTTTTCTGCCTGATGCGCCTCAACCTTTGCTTGTCCTTTCCGGTAATTGGTTGCTTAAGTACTCTCCCGCAACGAATGCATACAGTCGGGTCAGGGAGAACATACAGTTCACACCTACTACGATGCTTTCTACCAACACCGTTATGGTCTTGACCTAGAGTTATTTTCGGAAACAATTTGTCACTTAGATTCTTCCAACGTATGCCCAATTTTTGAGATTTAGATTTTTCTAACTAAAAAACTTGAGGTACTAAGAGGGAGAGGGAGTACTAGATAGAAAGCGAAAAAAGACCTGCTAATGAAGATGCCATACAATATTTAGTTGAATCATCGAATTAATTTCAGCAATACGCGTCACCAATAAACTGTAGATAAACAAAATCCGTTGTAACAATAGGAGGTGTTTGTATTTCTGCCAATTGATACCGAATCTAGTTATTTGCCAAGAGACTGAAGGATAAATCCTGAAACCATGAAGGATGTCGTACTTATACTGCTTATCTTAGCCGTGGGTCAAATTTAAGTATCACCTCTCTAAAACGATCTAGACTCGCTCTCCAGCAGAATAGAATCATGGAGAGGACTCGCCTACTAACCAGACAAATATTAAGTGCTTACAAAGATACTAAATGTTTGTTACGAATATTCCAAAGCAATTAATGCAAAAGGGCGCCCTTCGGACCAGGCCTTGTAGGCTGAATTCAAAAAGGTACTACAAGCTAGTTAGACTCATAATCGAATAAACTCAGCAGACCGGGACTGGGTATCAAGGATCGCCAATGTTGCCCCAAATCCAAAGAACCAGCCGTTAGCTGTCCCGGGATTAATAACTAGGGTCTTTCCGACCCTACTGTTTTGGATCTGATGAGTATGACCACAAACCATTATGTCGTACTTTCCGGAGTGAATCATGCTATTACTAGCTTCTTGTTGAGTTCCATGATAAACCACAATTTCCGATGCATCAACTTCCAATTCGTATATTTCACCTGTGATAGTTCCCCCAATGAGGTTAAATGCATCTTTTATACCAGCTCTATCAACATCGTTATTTCCGTAAACTCCAATTAATTTTACTTCTTGGAATGCACGTATTACACTAGGACTGACAAAATCTCCTGCATGAATTACCGTACTTGCTTCTCGCTCCATAAAGACCCTCATCGATTTCTCTATATTCTCGATATTGTCGTGTGTGTCAGATATCAAGCCAATTTTGGACAAGCTTTAGCATTTACCTTTGTTCATTTAAATAGATTTATCCGTTCAAATTTAGTCTACTAGAGGTCTCCACTTTCATACTTAAAATCCTATAAACGGTCGAGTCATAAAGTATTAGCAATTTGAACGAACCAGATCAGGAAAAATAAATGGCATATCCAGCTCTTATAAATTTATTAATTATAAAGTGTTTTTTCCTTCAGCCATCCTATAAAACCTACAAAATCCACGTAGGGATTTTTAGATTGTCGATAGTCCACGTGACTAGGCCACTCCCGTAGGTGGCCTCTTGATTTCGCTATGTTCTAAAAGCTTGTGGTAGTTCAATATGTATAGATTTATGAACTTCTTGTCACAGACATTACATCTCCACTCTGTCCTAGATGGCGAATCTTTTATTTCGACCATATTGCTCTCCTATCTTAGAAGGTATCATTCATATCCTCGCCAAGTTATGAGTATTTAAAGTTAGCAAGAGTCTAAGGCCATGACATTGGTAAATCCAATTCGCCAGGTTGATTAGTCAATTGCTTGGGTGCGCTTGTTCATATACAGTACAATTCACTTGGGTAGTTTGGGGATTATCTGGATGATTCAGTATTATTATGATCTATCGTAAGACATCCTAAGGGGCTAAAGTTACAGTCAGGAATTCAGATCAGTGAAAATATCCAAAGGAAGATAAAATAGCGCCATTAACTGGCCCAATTTTAGAAAAATTTAATCTTTTTTTGGAAAAGCCGATATAAGTTTGATATCATCGAATAACTTCTGATTTAACGACAGGAAGACCAGAATATAAGGTAAACTTGAGAGTAAAATCAAAATTTATGACTGGTTCGAAATTTGGCATATTATCCGATGAAAGCTAAAAAACAAAGTTGATAAATTAATTCATCCATTATAATTGCAATCAGATCGTGGTAAACACATCCAAAAAGGCAGTCTATGCAGCTCTGTTTGGCAACTTGGCTATTGCCATAGCCAAGTTGATAGCCGCCATTTTTACGGGGAGCATTGCTATGCTGGCAGAAACACTTCACTCCTCCTCGGACACTTTTAATCAAGTATTGCTTCTAGTAGGGATCAAGACAAGCACGAAGGCTGCTACGGAGCGCCATCCTTTTGGATATGGGAAGGAGCAATTTTTTTGGTCATTCATAGTTGCCACCATGTTGTTCGGGATCTCAGGGATTCTCTCGTTGCAACAGGGTTTTGTATCACTTACGAACTCATCCCATCGGATCCAGCATGTTGATGTTAGCTACGTTATACTAATGATCTCGGCTACCTTTGAGGCAAATTCTTTACGAGTTGCCCTTGGCGCTTCAAAAAATTCTATCGAAGCGAAAGGAGAAAAATTGGGAATTCGATCACTAATTAATGAATTTCAAGAAAGCAAAGATCCGTCTATAATAACAATTCTTGTAGAGGATTCAGCAGCCTTATTGGGCATAGCAATTGCCGGGGTCGGAATCTTTCTATCAGAGCAAACTGGAAATTCCATTTATGACTCTATGAGTTCTCTTTCTATAGGCTGTATATTAATCGTTTTCGCCTTTTTTCTTGCGAAGGAGAATAAAGGATTGCTTATTGGCGAATCAATATCTAGAAAGGATTACAAAAAAGTTGTGGGATTAATCAAGTCAATTCCAGAAGTCAATAGAATAATAACAATGCGCTCTATGTATTTGGCCCCTAAAGATGTTTTGGTGACAATTGAAGTGAACTTGGTTGATGGCCTAAATACCGATCAAATAGAATCTGTAATAGATAATATAGAAAACAATGTAAAACAGGCCATCCCATATGTTAACCCTTCTAGAATCTATGTAGAGTTAGAGCGAGACAGGTTTTCAGATTTGTACAAGAGAAGAAGAGTAAAATAATATTTTCACAAATACTACTAGAACCGATCCAAGTCAAGCAATAAGATCGTATCGTTTACATCATCAAGGTGCCGTTGTCTCATAGGAAGGATTTCGCTGGACGGTAGTTAATTGCAAAGCTTATAATCTGGTTCCGGGAAAGTTTTTAGCAGGTTGAAGCGGAATGAAACTAGACTCAACAATGCTAATTGGAAAAAAGATTTAACAGGTATTAAATTTCTTCTAATAAACAAGTATGAGATATGAATATGAAGATGCAGATAAACCATTATAGAAATACTGGGATTCCTGTCACACTCTTTGTTTCGATAGCAATTTTCCTACTACTTAACACAAATACAAGTCCATTTGCCGTACTTGCAAAATCAGGCGGTTTATCAGCTAACTCTAACGTAACTGCAAACACAACAGGTAACACAAGTA
>NZ_QURE01000081.1 GCF_009898475.1 Nitrososphaera sp. AFS
TGTAGTAATGTTTTTGCACTGCAATGGCTGGAAACGCTACTCTAGTCAGACTGATTGTAGAACGTATTTTGATAATGGTACTTTAACTTATGCGAACAGGTATTCCCTTAGAGAGTGAACTCATAATCCTTCTAGTTATTCATACAACGATACAAAAGCATTTCAGAGTTTTGTTGAAGAGGTTAATAGCCCAATTATATACCATATTAATACAGACGGAATGATAAATGCCGTTCCTATAATAGCATATCATGATATAGAAAGCAGTAAAAAAATACCGTATGCTACAGATGTAAATTTATTTTTTCAAGAAATGAAGTACTTGCATGACAATGGCTTCAGAGTCATACGCTTATCAGACCTAGGGTTTGATAATAAGACAAACGTCCTGTATATAAGATAAAAACTACATCGAAACGAAGTTCTGTCCGCAAGTAAACCTAAACATATCTACAAAAGGCATACTACATTATTGTGACCAGTAATTCTGCAGGTTTCTTTAGCAGCGTATTTTCCTTTCAAATTAAGCACATGACCAATTTAACCAAGTACCATCCATATACGCCGCACATTAGAATACATTGATATCATAACGTTGATGGACCTGAGGCGAAAAGAAAAGAACCTACCCAATCTAAGAAACTGAGGGCAAAATTTCGCTCTAAACCATTATCTGAATTATTGAAATAAAGTGAAGTGAAATATGAATAGTTTTCACTCTCTAAAAAACAGATTATCCTTAGATGTCGTGAAAATGGTAGACAAAGGTGCAGCTAGAGATGGGATTATGATTCGTGTAGGAATGCTACTAATGTTAGACCAATTAGATTATGGTCGCGAGCTTTCGCAAGCATCAAGACCACATGAGGATGGTAGAGGTAGTAAAAACACCAATCGCATTCAAATTAGGCCAATATTTGAGAATGCTGCTGTCACCTCTCTCTATAACTAACTAATTAGGACACACTTTTCATTGCAATCATTACACATTACAAATTAGTTGATGCTCTTCATCCCTTCTTTCCAGTGCTTATAGAATCTACCGTATATATCCAATCATTGGTTTCGTAGAGTACTTACTGTTGTGTCTGCACTAAAAGAAATATTGTACTGCTGGAGGAACGATCGATCATCAAAATATCACGATATCTCTAATAGTGATGTTTTCTCATCTTAATATACATTAAATCCAGCTTGTTATGGCAGATTCATCGTTAGTATAACATTTAAGCCTCAAATTACTCAAGTCGCGCTCTAATGCCGCTTTATTGTCCTGATGCTCTTTACTGGATGTGTGCTGTGAAACATCCTTTATGTAAATATCGATCTCACATAAATTGCACGTGACAGATATTGATTGCATCTAAACTTACCAAATGGTACCGGTCTTTCTATCCAATTAATTAATATATATACTATGTAATAAAGGTCTTTAATCACTTTAGTATATGGTACCATTGTTCTAATATTATCTTCTTTACCTTCATTACTTGGCCGAGAACCATTCATTGCATTGCATAGTTAGTACATACTTGACGAAATAGAAATTAATTACAAAATAAAAAACAACAGATGGAACGAGAACGAACGAGATACATGAGCTTGGAGTATTACTACATTCAGCTCACGCTCTAAGAATTACTTTTCTAGCAAATGTTAAACCTCGTGGAAGTAAAGTCATGTTTTAGGGTTCGGAGGAGGCGAATAGATTCTTTCGAAATGATACAGATGAACTTTTAGGTCACTATTACTAGGGGTAATAGCAATCTAGCTATAATTGGTATAACAATAAGTCATTCAATCCAGTTGGATAGAATAATATCTATGAGAATTCGAAAGGAGCGCTGACCTTAAAATAGATAGATAAATTCCAAATCGAAAAATTCGAATTAACTACATAGTTAAAGCAACATGCTAGTATTTGCTACTGCTCGTTCTAGCTTGGCTGCTACTTTCCGAAAGACCGCTTAAGCAGCTTATGGCCTGTGGTTCTCTTATGCTTGTAAGCTAATCCTTTATCTATAATTTCTTTGTCACAAGTATTACAGCGATATGATTTCATCATCAATTCTTTGATTACTTTATACCTTAAAAGAGTTTTAACTATAGACTCTTCTGAAAAAACGTCATTAGTGTCATTATACAACCGAGTAAATCCTAGATAACTCGCGCTTTACTGCATCTGTTGTTGTAAAGGTATGTCAGTACTAGAAATGGATGATATTTGGTATCAGCTCTATTACATTGTGGCCTACTTTTGGGTCTCCCAACTATTTCCTAATTTGTATATTATTCAGGAGGGGAATAGTTTTTTGTTTTCATTCATACTCGTTTCCTGGCCCAAAACCTGTTACTATTATTAATGGTTTAGGCGTTACTGTAGATGTATTTTGCTATGACCACTTTATCCTCTTATAACCATCCATCAAAGCCTATTTCGCGCCCTTCTCATTTCTTTGATGGTACAGTACTACTATCTACTGAGAGGTCATTTATGTTTTAATATCGAGAGTAGCATATCAAATTACTATCCATATGAGCTCATAATGCGATATCTTAATTAGGACTAGGATAGGAAGGGTAGTTGCTATACAAAGTTGAGCGCCAAAGCTTCCTATGATAATATATTCAAGCTAATGAAAGAACACCATCAGTGGTTCAGTGTATCTATTCCACTGATCGCAAGTGAAAATATACCAAGTGCAGCAGTAAGAGAAGCACTAACATCGGACTTCGGTAACAGATACGCCGAAGGATGGCCAGGTGAGAGGGTTTATGCGGGCTGTGTATATATTGATCAGGTGGAAATGATCTGCAACGAGCTGGCAAAGAAGGTTTTCAGATCAGAGTTTGCAGATTGCAGGGCGACATCAGGCGTTGTAGCCAACCTTGCTGTTTATGCCGCTTTTTCACATCCTGGAGACTATATGCTGGCAGCCTCAATTCCGAATGGAGGACATATTTCGCATGGGAAAAAGGAGAATTTTGGCACTGCAGGCCTTGTTCATGGGTTAAATATAGAATACTATCCGTTTTCGAGGGAAGAAATGACGATAGATGTTGATCAGACCAAAAAAAAGATACAAGAAATGGCACGCGATGGAAGATCACCAAAACTTGGAATGTTTGGAGGCAGTCTCTTCCTTTTTCCTCATCCTGTAAAAGAGTTATCCGATTTCATGCATGAACATGGTATGTATATAAACTATGATGGGGCGCATGTAGCTGGATTAATTGCTGGGGGTGAATTTCAAGACCCGATGAGAGAGGGGGCAGATTCTATGACGATGAGTTCACATAAAACACTGTGGGGACCTCAGGGTGGGATTATCGTATCTTTAGAAAAGCACGCAGATGCAATCAAGAAGGCAGTTTTTCCAGGTAATACCAGCTGCCATCATTTACATCATGTTGCCGGCAAAGCCATTGCATTAGCAGAATCATTACAGTTTGGAAAAGATTATGCTAAACAAGTAATCAAAAATGCTCGGACCCTCGCTGAAGAGCTAGTCAAATTTGGCTTTGGCGTCTTAGGAGAGAAAAGAGGTTATACGGCCTCGCATCAGATTGCAGTTGATGTTTCTAAGTTTGGTGACGGCGGTTCAATTGAGAAGGATTTAGAAAGGGCCAATATCATTTTGAACAGACAATTATTACCTGGTGATATTAAAGCAGGAAGACATTATATGCATCCAAGCGGAGTGAGAATTGGCGTCCCTGAAACGACCAGACTAGGAATGAAAGAGGGAGAAATGAATGAAATTGCTAGTTTCATAAAGAGGGTAGTTATTGATAAGCAGGACCCACAATTAGTAGCAAAAGATGTTGCTGACTTTAGAAAACAATTCCAAAAACTTCATTATGCTTTTGACAATACGATTGGTGCATATGAATACATTAGCTTATTAAATAAGTAAACTAAGTAAATCTCAATTTTCAAGATTCGATAATAGTATAGTACCATTCATCTCCTAAGAATCTCTTTAATTCGCTCTTCAGGAAGGAGTATGTCTGTTAATCCGCTAGCAATCTTATCAATGTCTTCGTATATTCTATTATCAGAAATTCTAACTATATCTATAGCCCTGAGTTCCCAAATGTTACCTAGCGCATATTGAATAAATATTAGATTACTATAAACTACTTTACCAAGAGATGTAAGGATATATTTTTTATTGTGATCTTTCCTTATTATTAGGTTGCTTTGCACAAGAGCTCCCAATCTGTGATAATATTCCTTGTGAGTAAGTGACAGCTTTATGCGAATAGTATGGCTATCTGCTCCCTCATTGCTTAATTCTGATATTGCTACAAATATTGCTAGTGATTTATCATCTAGAATTGCTGCCAGTATGTCTCGTATACTAGGAATATCATCTTCTGACTCCAATATCTTAGCTGATGTTGATGCAGTACTATTGAGTTGGGGCTGTGAAATCTGATAAACAATGGGACACATATGCTTAAGCTATAGATCTTCCTTATTCTACTTTAGTAGACAGTAGTCTTGATTTATCATAAAAATAATTTATATATCCATGATCTCTATTGGCCCTCCTTCTCCAAATGGTCTATTTCCTAATTTGCAATTTCTAAGTAGACAGTTTTTCCATAATATTGCTTAAGACTTTATGTACTGAGTATCCCGCTAAAAACCAGAAGTAAGTTATATTAGTTCTTGATTAGTTCTTGTCATCTTTAAATTTAATTACTTTGTGCATGCCATCACAAAATGGTTTGATATTGGATGCACCGCAACGACAAAGAGTATAATGTTCTTTTGATGCTCCATCTCCAAATTGGATATTATTACCAATAAGTTCAACACCGCCAGTAACAACATACGGTCCATTTTTGGAAACTGTGACCATTGGATTTCTATCATTTTGATCTCTATGCTCTATACCATCAATTGAGTAGCTGAGAGCACCGGATGGGCATTTTTCTATTGTATCTACTATTTTATTTACTTCAGATGCATCAGGATCAATCCATGGCCTTGAATTGAGTTTGAAGACAGATGGTAAATTGTTTATACATTCAGCAGCATGAGAACAAATTCTTCTATTATCATGAACTGTAATCCTCCTGCCAAGATAGTCCTTCCTTTTATCTTTGATTATCTTCGTCTCTACACTATTACTACTAGTACTCTCGCCAGCTTTATTATCCGTTGAAAATCCAATTATTGAATGCGTACCATCACAAAAAGGTTTGTTCTTTGATGCTCCACATCTACATAATGCTACTCCGCTCACAGTAGAAAGTAGTTCACCTTTTGAATTCTGAAGATTTTCAACAGTTTTTGGCTTTAAATCGTTTAACAAGTAATAAGGGCCATTTGGAAGCGGAAGGATCTTTGGTCTTTCCTTGGTTATTACTAAACTACTGCCTTTGGCTGATTCATCTGTAAACATACTGTTACTGCCATTTGATTCCAATGATGACAATTTGTTTCTTCACTTATCTAATTACAAGTGCTATCATATACTAGATATATTTATTATCACTTCATAAACTTCTGGTCAACATAACACCATTTCCAGTTTTCACCGGGCTCATACGATTTAATGACAGGATGATGTGTTGATTTGAAGTGTTTAGTACCATGCTTATTGGGAGAAGAGTCACAACATCCAACATGACCACATGATAAGCATAAACGCAAATGTACCCAGTCAGAACCCATTTGGAGACATTCTTCACAACCGTTCGGTGTTTTTGCCTCTATGTTTTGATTTACTTGCTGAACATGAGCGCAGGTTTTCTCAGACATATCTATACTAATAGTATGGTTTATTGTTATATTTAAATTTGGAAGGAGCTTTNNNTTTAATGTTACCGTACGGCCGAATATTTCCGCAACTTTATAAAGATTACATAACATCTACTTTCTCCAAATACCAAATATTTGGCCATATAACTGCTTCAGATTCTAGATCTGTCATTTAAGATCATTGCTTTGAAGTAGAGGATTATTATGAATTATTACTTCCTAATGCGAATTTTCCAACATTCTAATTCTTGTTAAGCACTCGGTATGATGTTTAAAGCTTATTTATTGATTGATTTATTTAAGAAACTCCAATACAACTCCTCGAGCCACTGTATATTCAAAATGGTAACGCTCATTGTACAATAATGGTAATGATTCAATATTATTATCGTTACAGGTAGGACAAATTTTAACACTCAAGTTCTGGGTGTCGCCCATCCTATCAATGAAAGAGGCACACCAAAAACATTTCTGACATATTAAGAAGTACCTTCGTGTGCTCGGCCCTTCTTTTTTCTCATGATCTATTGTATTCTTCTTATTGGTCTGTTGAGCTGTCTCTTCTTCTGTTTGCAATGTTTCTTTGGTGCGAAGGTCAAAGATGGATGTCATATTTGGTTCCAAGTATGAGTTTAAGGAAATATAACTGCCCTCATAGATGCAAGCTATACAGATTATATGCCTTCTATACGTGCAATTCTGGCTAGAGGCCGGATGCTATTGCTAATGTTTAGAAATCAGAAACGGTAGTTAATTATATTTTCCGTATTTTTAACTTTGTCACTTCTAATTTATGGCTATTTATTGCCATCTCTTTTAATTAATATTGAAAGACTTCAATATACAGTGCTGATAAATACGCACAAACTCATGTTTATATGCAATAACATGCTTGCAAGTATCTAAATTTGCATGCATAGGATGGATAATATTCACCATCTTATAACCTTCAATAATAATGGATAATTACACAACAAAAAAACTAACAATAGCTACTATTGGAATAATACTTGCAGCAATGATTTTTTTACATTCACCAGTTGTCGGATATGCACAGACTTCAGGTACAACAAAGATCTTAAGAGTAGGATATTTTCCTAACGTAAATCATGCTCAAGCGGTAATTGGTTTTGGGACAGGAGAATTCCAAAAGGAACTTGGGAGCAATATTCAAGTACAGCCATACATATTCAATGCAGGTTCATCTGCTATTCAAGCTCTTCTTGCAAATAGAGTAGATGTCACATATGTTGGTCCAGGGCCAGCAGTAAATGGCTATGTTGCATCTCAAGGTAATGGTCTTAGAGTAATCTCAGGTGCTGCAAGTGGCGGTGTTGTATTTGTAGTGAGAAACGATTCTGGCATTAAATCTCCCAAAGATTTTGCAAATAAAGTGTTTGCTTCACCCCAACTCGGAAACACTCAAGACATAGCTCTTAGGAATTATCTGCATTCAAAAGGTTATCAAACAAAAGATAATGGAGGAAACGTGACTGTGACACCAGTCGATAATCCGACTATCCTAACTTTGTTTTTAAAGAAACAGATAGATGGTGCTTGGGTACCTGAACCATGGGGTGCAAGATTAGTTAATGAAGCTGGAGGGAAAATATTGGTAGACGAAAGCACCTTATGGCCACCGGATGGTAAGTTTGTAACAACAAACATAGTAGCCAGAACTGATTACTTGCAGCAAAATCCTGACGTGGTCAAGAAACTACTTGCAGCAAATGTTAATGAAACATTATGGATAAATAACCATACCGATGATGCAATAAAGCTATTTAATACTGAATTTCAGAAACTAACGGGTAAGACGATAAAGGAAAATGAATTGAAACAAGCTTGGTCACGAATACAATTTACCTATGATCCGCTAAAGTTATCTCTCTTTCAACAAGCCAACAATGCCTACGACATTGGATTCTTGGCAAAGGGAAAACCACGTCCAGACGTTTCAGGCATATATGATCTAACTCTTCTGAATCAAGTATTGAAAGAGAAAGGACTACAGACAATTGAATCTGGGGGAATAGGTACAGGAACAGGAACGAGTAAAGGTGGACTAGCAGAAGCTATTCCCTAAGGTTTATTTTTATTTACTTCTCTTCCAGATCCCTGCAACATATGAACAATTAGGTTTGGCTCTTTTCTTTTTAATATATTACTATTCCAATTAATTATCTTCATTGGCAGGCTTATACTTTAAAACATGTACCCCTATGGTTCTGGTTCAAATCATGATTATTGATCAGTCGGAATAATAAAAGTAAAGGTACTACATAGAAAAACAACGATTGATTATGAATATTATTTACTGGTATTGTTATCATTGATCCTGGAAATGAACCATCCATCATAAAATAGCGATAATATTATCTTTGTTCGCTAAAGCGGTAAGTTCGTTGTCGCCAACAATCTAGGCAATAATCTCTCCTCTTGGGACATCTCTGCAAATTCAGTCATATAGCTATTACATGAGGATACATGGTGCTTTATGATATCCGCACTCTGAAAATTTTGTTTTCAACACTTTGGACATATGTCAAAACATGATCTGGATATTCTGAATGTTTCAGTACCGGAACGTACGACATTAGAATTATAAGAGAAATAGATAATTTAAAATATTTCAATCATGCAGACGGTACTGCTTTAGCTAATTGTTACGTCAGAATAGCTCTGTTAACTTAAGGCATTCTATATAGGTAGTCATGTACTAACTTTATTGCTATGACGCTAGAAGCTAATTATGATAAGATAAAAGTGTTATCGCGACTATTGATTGCTAGCATATAAACTGACCTGTCGTACTGACATGGGCGCTCTCACCTATCTCCCAGAGTATAAACTTAAAAGACCTTGATATAAAATACTATACGATGGCTAAGAGATCACAGTTTTCTTTATTGTCTCTTAAAGAATTGTCAGAGAAAATACAGACAAGTGAAATAACGCCTGTAGATTTGACTGAGTTTTGTTTAGATAGAATTAGGAAACTCAATAAATCCCTTAATGCTTTTATCACCGTTGCCGATGAGAGTGATGCATATAACAATGCGGGATTAGCTGAAAAGGAGATCAGAAGTGGAAACTATCGTGGGCCTTTGCATGGCATTCCATTTTCTATAAAGGACATTATCTATGCAAAAGGTATCAGATGCACGGCAGGTTCAAAAATATTGTCTGATTATATTCCGCAGACTGATGCGACCTGTTTTAAAAAAATTAAGAAAGCAGGTGCAATTTTCCTTGGTACCAACAATTTAAATGAATTTGCATCAGGAATTACTGGAGTGAATCCCTTTTATGGGAATACAAAAAACCCGTGGGATATGTCAAGAATATCAGGTGGTTCTAGCGGTGGTTCTGCTGTTGCTGTTTCAACAGGGATGAGCCAGATAGCCTTAGGAACTGATACTGGAGGTTCCTTAAGAGTTCCATCATCGCTATGCGGAGTAGTTGGACTAAAACCCACTTATGGGCTGATCAGTAAACATGGTGTCTTCCCCCTGGCACCATCCCTTGATCATGTAGGATGCATCACTAGGAGCGTGTGGGATTCGGCGGCGATACTAGAATGTATATCTGGATGGGATCCATACGACCTAGCATCCAGCCGTAGAAAAATCCCTCAATATACAAAGATTATCGAAAAATCCGATGCCAAAGGGTTAGCTATTGGAGTTCCAAAGGATTACTTCTTTGATTATGTGGACTATGAAGTTGAAAGGCTTTTCAATCAATTCGTAGAGAATTTGAAATCATTGGAGTATAAAGTATCAGACATAGGTCTTCAGAATTATCAAAACTTCTGCAAAACCTGGAGAGATATCAGGTATCCAGAAGCGACAGCTGTGCATGAAGATTGGTTCAAGACAAGAACTGAAGGTTATAGCCTAGAAGTAAGAAAGATGTTGATTCTAGGAACAAAGGTATCTGCAATTGATTACCTACAAGCAAAGAAAATTATAAATGTAGAATTAAAAAAAGAGCTTCTAGCCATTTTAAAGGAGATGGTTGATGTTATTATTGTGCCAACAACCATTATTCCTGCTCCTAGATTCGATGAGCTGGATGTGATTGATATCGGAGGTACTGTTATGCAAACTAGGGAAGCTTTACTAAGAAATACTATACTGTTCAATAGCACTGGTTTTCCCGCTGTTAGTATGCCAATAGGGCTGACTAAAGATAAAATGCCAGTAGGAGCAGAAATAATCGGTCCTCCTTTTGGAGAAGAAAGAATACTATCGTTAGCATATAATTACGAATGCGTGAATCGTACGCATAAATTTAGATCTCCACCTTGCTCTCTCTCCTAATCCCAAATCAAA
>NZ_QURE01000082.1 GCF_009898475.1 Nitrososphaera sp. AFS
AGTTGTTCTATATCCTTCCAACTTTTAGCCAGTAAGTGTCACATGTCAGAATTCACAAGTCAAAAATAAAAATATTTTTTATTTCCTTTAACCACTGGTCTGATCTTAGAATTATAGCTAATAGCCAGTAAACTCCTCTACTTTTATCCGGTCTTGTGTAATTTTTAGATCATTTTCCAAAATACTCTTCATTGTGTTTAGCATGGCAGGTGGTCCGCATACGTAGAAAATTGAATTATTTAAGTCGTTTTGGTCCAGACGTTTGTTTATCATCTCTTTGTTTATTCTGCCTCTTTCGCCTGTCCAAGGGTCTGAAGTTGAAGCAGAATCAAAAGATGATTTTGTATTATCCTCATCGGTAATAGTGTATATAACCTTTAAATTTTTATTTTTGTTTGTACATTCATCAAATTCCTCTTTGAAAATTATGTTTTGCTGATTTCTGTTGGAATCGAACATCACTATTTTTATTGGTAGTTGTTTATCTGTAGCATACTTTATCATACTTCTGAAGGGAGTCACACCTATTCCTCCTGAAAGGAATATTGCAGGTTTGGACTGATCATCATGTAATACAAACTTTCCCTCCGGTCCTCTCACCTTTACTTTAACTCCATCTTGTAGGGAGGAAAGTCTTTTTTTGTAGGGAGAATCTCTTATTCTAGTGGTTAGCATAATCCAGCTCTCAGTAGGAGACGAAGAAATTGTAAAATGCCTGATCGGTCCTTTTGGATCGTTATTAACACCTCCTATGTCAAAATAAGCATACTGTCCTGCTGTGTAATTAAATGGCGCTTCCGGCTGTGCAGTTTGATTTTGTTTAGTTTCATTTCCAAATTTAAAGGACATCATATCCGTCTCCTGAACTTTCTCCTTTTGTAATAGCACAAGTTCGTGTTCTGGAGGGCCTTTGCTTGCCTTTTTCTCTTCTTCTGCCTCGGGTTTGTTCTTAACTAATATCTTATCGCCCTCGAGCTTTACCTCATAAGCAATCTGTGCGATTTCTGCAGGAGGGCTTGTTACCTCTCCTGTTCTTATGTCGAACCTAGAGCCATGCCAAGGACATTCAATTTCAAACCCATCAAGTGTACCGTCTTCAAGAGGACCTCCTTCATGTGAACACACAGCGTCCAGCGCATATATCTTGCCATTAACCTTGGATAATACAACTGGTTTACCAAAGACGTCTACTTTAAGAAGATGGCCATCTTGCAGATCTTTTTGGTTCGCTACCGGTGTATATTCCTGATCTGACATGTTTACTTCTCGCTACCACTGGTACTGAGACTGGTTACCTAAATCTGTATTGCTATCGTAACCAGAGAAGATATTGGTGAAAGACTAGTGAGACGTTAAGCTCAAGAGTCAAAAAATGAGGATTGATTTACTTTCTATTTTTCGCTTGGGGTCTCACGTGAGATCCTAGCAGAAGGCTTGTAGGTAAATCCTTCTATTCCATCTAGAATCATAGAATGGTTATTATTATTATTATCGTTGCAGCAATTACAATTAGCTTTAAGACAATTCCTTGCTAATCCATGATTGCATGTTTTGCATGTACAAGCGCTATCATATGATAAACTGTTTTGATTCAACCTTTCATCTAGATAGTCTTAGGCCCTGCTGAACTTAAGTGTTAGTATTCCATCTCAGTTTAGAACTTCACTATGTACAACTATTCATACATTATGGTACATTTCATTTTGTTCTAGAGTAAAAAATAACGCATGAAAATTCAGAAATTTGTGTTATCCAATAAGTAAAAATGATATAAGTGTATTAACCATTCCAGTTGTTCAAAAATAAACTAATAAATAAGAAGACAACAAGACAACGCAATCAATTATAATGGGGTAAGGCTAACATTAAAGTCGGTCTGAAGTTGAGTCTGTTTAAATTTGGTGACGTATTTGATAGCTATTAACGGTTGTTGGTCTGTAGAGTAAAGGTATGCCCGAACAACAAGATATCAATTCATCCCCGACAAGGATTTATCAGCGGCATACTATATCAAATTTATATCATTCAGATATTCCGGTTGAAACAATCGCTTATCAGCTGGATATTGATGAAAAAGATGTTGAAAAAGTAATTAATGAGATTAAAATTGAGGAAGTAGAAGAACTACGACGACAATCAAATTTACAAAGGAGGTTAGGACTAGAAGGAGCTTCCTCGTATATGGATTTATTTAACCTTGACGCAGTTGTTAATATCGATCTAGCCATAGCACATGCACAAAACAGTATCTGGGAAGCCCTCAAATCAGAGCTAGAATTCGATATATCAATGGAAGAAACACATAACATTTTAGATAAATTTGCTAAATCGAAAGTCACGCTTGTAGTCTTACATATAGACCTTGTAGATTCTACTAAATTAGCTATGACTCTTCCTGTTGATAGGATTACAACGATAATTCAGGCATTTACTCGTGAAATGTCCCGAATGGTAGAAGCATATGGAGGCTACATATTGAAGTATATGGGAGATGGAATTCTAACCTTCTTTCCTGTAAACGTAATAGATAATCCGTATCTGCCTTGTATAAATGCGATCAATTGCGGAAGATCGATGATCAGAGTAGTACAACAAGGGATAAATCCAATTCTTGACCAGAATGGTTATCCAGAAATCAGTGTACGTATTGGAATAGATCTTGGCAGCGATAATGCAATTTTACAATATGGTTGGAGAACCCTTTCTATTCCCAATAACAGTAGCAACATTAACAAGCAACAAAAAACAAGAATTCCCTATTACGACATTATCGGCTACACTGTTAATGTCGCAGTTAAAATGACTGGGCTAGTGAAGCCAAATCGACTGGCAATTGGCCAATTAGTATATGAGGCACTTGACGAAAAACAAAAATCCGTATTTAAGATTTTGGATATTGATTCAAGTTTATGGAGCTATATCAACAGTCGAACTGGAGTAATTTACGATGTATATAGTAGTATCTAAAAGTAGTAACGTCCTATTATCAAAACTCTACTTTGGTATCATGAATGTAATTCTTCCTTTACCCTTTTCACTAATTCAGCTACAGCAATAGGTTTTTGAATAAAGCACTTTACACCTACTTCAGCTTTGTTTTGTTGTCGGGAAGTAATAGTGCGTTGGTGTTGTCCTCGCGTTCTCAAGGTAAATTTCATATGCTGTAATAAAACATACCTTGAGCCGTGTGTCTAGCTTCCTGAGTTCTGTATACAGTCCAAAGCCATTCATGTCTGTCATTTTATAGTCTATTAGCGCAAGGTCATACGCACCTTCATAGCGCCTCAAGCGGGTTATTGAATGCGTCCACTTTAAAACCACTATCCTCAAGGCCTAAAGCAAAAATTGTCGTGATATCAGGCTCATCATCAACAAGTAAAACGGTAAGGTTGTCTTTAATGGTGGTCATTTTCCCAGTAACGATTGCTTTCATCAATTGGCTTGTTTACAGGTATGCTGAAAGCAAAGGTAGCACCTTCTTCAAAACCATCTCCCTCCTTTCTATTCAAAACATCTCTTCTGTTGCTAGAATTATTTTGAGCCCATATCCTGCCACCATGCGCCTCTACAATGCTTTTAGAAATGAATAAACCCAAGCCGGTACCTGTTTCTGATTTGGCTGCAAACTTTGAAAATATTCTTGGATAGATCTCGGGATCTATGCCTTGGCCAGTATCTCGTACACTAATGATAGCACTACCGTCTTTTGTTTCCACATCCACTGTTATGACGCCCTTTTTGGTGAACTTGATGGCATTACTGATTAGATTAGAAATGACCTGAGCAAGACGACTTTTATCTGCATCTATTTCAATATCTCCATCATACTCAAAGACTAAATTAATGTCCTTATTCGCTGCCTTGATTTCATTTCTCTGGTCTTCAATAATCTCTGATATTAACTCTTTCAGATTGGCTTTCTCGATATTCAGTTTTAGTGATTGTGTCTCAATCCTGGTGACATCAAGTATATCCTTCGTAAGTCTTTGAAGCCTTACCGCATTTCGAGATATTGCCTGAATCATTTCATTCTGTTTTTCGGGATGTCGCTGTATTAAGGTAGAATATCCTAATATAGCTTGGGTGGGTGTTTTCATTTCGTGGCTTGCTATATTTATAAATTCATTTTGCATTTTGTCATGCGTTTTTAATTGTTCGTTAGCTATTGCGAGTTGTTTGTTTGATTTTGCCAAAGAATCATTCGCTTGTTTAAGATCTCCAGTTCTCGCGTTTACCACGGCCTCTAATCTCTTATTCCATGAGAAAACCAAAAATGCTATAATAAATGCTACTGCTCCTATTGTAGCTATTATTAATATAGTAAAAGATCGCTGTTGACCAACTAATGCACTCGCATCTCTTGCAAGTGTATGTTGGGCAGTAATGTATAAAGTTAGAAAATTCTTTCCATTAACCACTACTGGTTGATACGCTATAGTATTCACTTTGCCGTTGATGAGAATGTCTGCGGATCCTGTATTCCCTTGTAATGATTTTTTTAGTATCTCGTTTAGCAGAATTCTTGAGCCGGCAGGATGTATCAGAGAGGAAAGTACTGACTGAAAGTTATTTCCAAAAACATTCTCACCTGCGTATTGTTGGCCGCCGGTAGCATATAAAATAATTCCATTTCTATCTAACAATCCAATAGTACCATTAAATTGGGGGGATAATTGATTATTCAAAAAGTCTCCTAGGGCTCGTAACCTAACAGAAGCTACTACTAGACCAGTGAACGTTCCATTGTCATCACCATTAATGGATCTACCTGTCATATTGATCACAGGATACGAAATATACAGTCTGGGAATTCTGTCATTCGATGATATGAGGCTGCTATAATATTCGGTGTGAGTAACCTTTGGAACGGTAAAATAAGGCCTGTAGCTGAGGCTAGTTCCCTTGTATTTCTGGTATGTACTTTGATTAATGTTGCTTATCCAATTTATCTTGCCATCTTTATTGAGCCACATGTAGAAATCTGTTAAATTACTCGAGGACTGTTGCCTGGTATTAATAACGGTGTGTGCTCTGATGTATTCATTGTTGTGTACTGCGGGGGATTCAGCAAGTGTCTGTACAAGGGCGCCTACTGTTTCCAACTTATTTGCTAAAATTTGTGAGATATCATGTACTTCGATTCTGGCGTTGGACCTCACTTCATTTGCCGCAATATCCGCAATCTTGTTAGAAATTAGGTTGGAATATTGATAGGACAATATCGATAATATTGCTGCTATGCCTACTATGCCTGCTAATATTATGATATTGGCCCTGAGATTGCGTTTCTTACTTACCAAGGGAGATATACCCTCTTTCTATCAGCCACATCATCAGTTAATATCATCCGCGAGTGAGATAACCATACATCTTCTATTTATTTGCCTCTAACTTGTGTATTTCCATCCGACTGGGGGATTGTGTGGCAGTCTACTACCTGGCAATGCCCATTAGTGTCTTGATAAGCAGGAGAATAATTTTATCAATAGTATTCTGCTATATTACCTAGTCTCAGTCAAGATGCCTAAAGCTAGTTGAGTATTTGCTAGTAATTGCTCTAAGGTGTCGTTATAATTAATTTCTTACATTACACAGCCATATGTTGTTTGACCTTTACCGTAAGTGGCAGTTGCCAGCCTGTTGCGGTCCTCAATAAAATTGGTCTCTCAAAGCCATAACTATTTATGTTGTTTGTGCTGCTTTTGCGATTGATAGTACAGGATATTATTTGCCTTACGCTCGCAAGTATTTCGTAATGATAGAATGTGGGGAGACTAGTACG
>NZ_QURE01000083.1 GCF_009898475.1 Nitrososphaera sp. AFS
TGAGGTACTAAGCTTGCGTATTCTTCATTGATAATCAATTCGTTTATAATTGTTAGTTCGTCTAATTCTGATGCTTCATTTTTATTCACTACAAGTGATTTAGTTTCAGTACTAGCTTCATTGCCTGGATCAGTGTTATTGCTATCCATTTTCGTCAATCACCTTTTTGTGCAAAGCTAATTGGTATGGTTATCCAGACTCTCTAGTTGTCGCAAGGTGTTCAGTCATCATGTGGTGCTGATAAATATTCTCTGTATCTGTTTGGAAAGAGCATTGAGGACAGGAGAATCTTTGCCTGCTGGACCCATTTTTAGGATCTTCCAGCCTTTCAACTTTTATTCCTTGTAAAGGGTCATGTGATGTATGTGAGGTATGCGATGCAGCGTTAAAATATTCATTTTGTCCTTCTTGGTGGTTTCTTCTAGGATAATCTGTCGTACTATTTGCTAAGATCAGATCGGTTTCCACCACTTTAGGAATATTTGCACTGCAAATGTTGTCATCACATACATCACATACATCACATGAATTACCACCTCTTACTAATCTGTCATCATTAGATGATCTTTCCACTTGGCTATTCGCATCTCCAGTCCAAAGAAGGACTAGAGGTTTGTCATTTACTGGTTTTATCGATGGATTGTTCAGAAGCATATCACGAACGGCTTTCAATTTCCAGTTGTCCCGTAAAGTCAACTTCTTTCCAAAATATGCAGCAAGTTGTTCATTCCTTTTACATGCAGCATTTTTTACTGCTTCGATAAATTCGATGGGTCCTTTTGTTTCCTTGATTGATGATGAAAAACAACCGCAACGCAATCACAAATTCTACCGCCTCCATTAATACCTCCACCGCTAATACTACCACACATGGATCTAACGTCTGTAATACTCTGTGAAATGTTTGAACATCTACGTTAATTATTTGATAATATTAGGTTATTTTCGATAATACTATTTTTGTTGATTAAATCTAAGCCTAAAAGTATAAAAACTATAAATACTCAGATTAACACTAATGTATATGAGCAGTCTTTCAAGACTTCCGGTAAGGATAGAAATTCTATCATCTGCGGAGAATGTTTCTTTATTGGAAAATGACCTTCGCAACATTCTGACGGATTCTAGTGATAGCTGTGAGTATGATGCCTTTGTTGATAAAGACGGGACCACTAAAATAAAGATCGAATGTACCGTTGATGATGATGAAAAGCAAAATGCTTGGATCCAATTGCAATTGAAACATTCAATTGATTGCTCTTTGTCTGTGGAACCTGGTGAATCACTATAATAATTCGACATCCAATCTAGGTTTATTCACAAAAATGCAACTTTGTCCACAGTTTAGCTATCAGATAGAAGATTAGAGGTTTCGTAGATAATCCAGAACACATAGTTAAAGAATACCTTACAAATGAATAATGAAAAATTAAAAAATATTGCTATCTTGTCTTCAATCTCTGATATGTTCATGAGTTTGGTTAGTTCTAGAATCGAGTTGTATGATAACATCTTCCTCCGTTGATATGTTTAACCAACTTCCAAGATGTAGACACCAAGAGCTACAAACCACTAAAAGGTAATCTGATCAATATACTACACTGATGGCAACATTTCAGCACAGAAAGGACGACGGGTACTATGTATGTCAGGAGAAGTTCACGTCATTCAAGAGAACACGCCAGCATAAGCGTAAGGAGCACGCATACTGATTAACATTCACAGTTACACTCATAGCGGTGAGTGGATAACTAGGATAGACCGACTACTTAGCGTTGGTGGTGGCTGGCTTACCTGGTAACAGCATGGCAACAGGCTTGGACATAGTGGTAGCAGTAGGTAACATGTTGGTAACAGATGGAAACATTGCGGTAATAGGAGATGTTAAACTGGTAACAAAGCATGGCTACATAATCCTCCATGAAGTAGACCTTAGACCTGTTATCAGAACAGCATAATACTCTTGTCAGTAAGAAAAGTATAATAATAATAAATATGCCTTTTCAGCAATGAGAAAAATTATATTCTGTCCAGTTCTGGCCATTGTGATAGCCAGTGCGACAGTACTCACAGGCATTTCATCACATTTCATAATTAATCCATCGCCTGTTCTGGCATCTCTGCAGCCAAAGCAAAATGTAAGCCTGGCTATCACGTTTAACGATTTTAACAACCATAAAGGAAAATCTTTACTAGATAGTGCCATTGATAAATTAAGATCCAATCATCCTAATCTTAACATAAATGTAAAGTATGTTGAGACCAGTGATCGGATCCCAGGTACTCATGGTACCCACGATCAGTTGTTAAAGGCTATAGCTAACGGAACTTCTATTGATGTCGTAACCATAGACCAAATATGGCTTGGAGAGTTTGCTCAAAAAGGATATATGACAGACCTTACGAATCGTACTACTAGCTGGGGAAAACTTTCTGATTTTTACGGAACTAACCTAGGTGGAATGACATATAATCACAGAATTTATGGTATATGGGCATGGACTGACGTAAGGGGAATCTGGTATTGGAAGGATTTATTGAACAAAGCTGGAGTTGATCCGAACTCCTTAAAGACGTGGGGCGGTTATATAGAATCTGCAAGAAAATTAAATTCCATTCTTCGGCCCCAAGGTATAGAGGGAGTCAATCTTGCTGCAGCTGATCAGTCTTCTGACGTATGGTATCCGTACCTTTGGATGCTTGGGGGACAAATACTGACCTATAAGAATGGACATCCCTTTCCAGCATATAACAGCTCAGCAGGAGTCAAAGCAATGGAGTTTATCAAAGCTCAGATCGATGCAGGCATAAAGCCACAAAACAAGTGGCTCGGCGGCAAAGAATTTGCAAATAGAAATTTTTCAGTGATGATCGATGGGTCTTGGATGCCGTCTTGGATACCAAAACAAGAATTTAGTGACATAGGATTTATCCCAATGTTTCCAGTACCTAGTGGAATTAATCAGACATCTACGATGATGGGAGGATGGGAATTTGGAATTCCAAAGACTTCAACTCACAAGGACCTCGCATGGGAGCTGATTAAAATTATGTTAGAACCTGATGTGTTATCTCCTTGGATTGCTACTCAGGGCTTAATTCCAACACAAATAAGCATAGGCCAAGGTCCAGGTACGTATGCTGAACAACTTAGGAAATCTATCCCATTTTTTGATGAGATGGTTTCAATGATTCCTCATGGCCAAGCTAGACCTAGTGTCCCAGAGTATCCAGCTATCGCTCAACACATACGACAAGCGATAGATGAGGTTAGCTATGGTTTAAAAGATCCTAAGCAAGCTTTGCAGGACGCTGCTGCAAAGTCTGCAAAGGTTTTGGGATGGTAGTAGTAAATTGAAAAGCTAATTAAATCTATCCGCATCTATTCTGAAAACAAAGTTGAATTCTTATACGATATAAATAATGTTGTATTGCTTCAAACTATGGGAGGGTGAGTGGGTTATGAAAGCGCTTCCTATCTTTGGCTGTAATACACAAAGTATATGAATTGAAATAATCAGAAGTGTTTGTTTATATTTCATATATTGAGAACATTATTCCCCTTGAAATTGGTGATGATAAATGGGAATGGGTATCTAATCAGTACTTTCTTTCATATGAGGACTTGGAGATGATGATGGAGGAGATCAAGAAATATGGAACCAAGTTTGACATTGTAGGTGAACCAAACTATTCGGGCTGAATATTTCAAATTAAATTCAGGAAAATGAAATCAAAGCAAAAACAAGCTCGATTAGTTGGTTGACATAGACCTAGACGATGAATTCAATCCACGGAACTATTGTCAATCTTAAGCGCAACATAAATTAATAAGGTATATTAATTCGATCTAATACATCATATTTTCGAGGAAAAAACGATTAAGATTAAGATACTCCTAGTCCTCCTCCCACGATAAGAATGCATACGAATCTATTTAGCGGGAAAGTAAGAGAGATATCTATTATTTCTATAATTTCAATTATTATCTTTTCAAACGGCTTGTTATTTTACTTCCAAAATATTACAGAGCATGATCTCAGAGACAGCTTGTTTGAACAGCAAAAACAGCGTCAGATAGAATCTACAAAAGAAGTTTCTCAGCATATAGGCTCCGATCTTAGTTTAGTTCTGAGTATGCTCGATGGGATGGCGAACTCAATATATTTGCAGCAAGGACAACTTTCAAGTGATAAGACCAAAAATTTGTTGGAACAAAAATATATCCAATATAGCAATGTAATAGATAGACTATTTATTTTAAATAAGGATAATGTCGTAACCGTTAGCTTATCCAGACCAGGTGCATATACCTTTCTTGGTACTGATCTATCATTTCAAGATTGGGTAACAGAGACAAGAAGGACTCTACAGCCAGTATTTTCTGATAGCTTCGAGTCACTGAATTTATACCGTATTTTCATCACAATTCCTATAATAAACCTGGACACCAAGAAATACATTGGAATAATAGGTGCATCAATACTTACTGAAAAGTTTTTTGCTCACTATGGAAACGTTAACGATATTAACTCAGAATTCCTGGTAGCTTATGACAAGAATGGGACTATATTGGCCAATGGCGCAAGTAGAATACTTGTGGGACAGAGCTCTTTTGGAGACTCTGCGCAGAAGTTTATCAATCACAATGAAATCTTGAACAATTTAACCCGTAATCTGCTTGAAGGTAATGGGGGGACAGCAGTCTATGACTATGGGAGGGGCGAAAGATTAGCTACCGGCTATCCTATATTTGTAAATGGCAAGTCAGCGTTCTTCATACAAGTAGTGACACCAACCTCACAAATCTATTCTATAGTTAATAATGTTCTTTCTATCCAGCGAATAAAGCTGTTTCCATTTTTTGCAGCTGCAAGTACTGTTGCTATCGTGGTTCTTATAATATTACTTAGAAAGTGGAATATCATTTTAAGAAAGGAGGTAAAAAGAAGGACGATGCAATTGGAAGAATCCTACGATGAAATGAAGATTTATTTAAATGAGGTCTTAAAGGAGTTAAAGAGTAAGAAGTAAAGCAGCAATTCATGTATCACAGAATTACAAGCCTCCGCCACACTTCTCGTATGGATTACGATAAGCTGTAAAAATGACTCTTATATCTACATTTGAATTGAAACTCATTCTAGGAATTATAGAGACGCAGTATCTTCTACCATCCAAACCCAAAGACTGGGGCAATGACTTTAGCAATCCTCAAGAATGTACCAAATACCAAATACTCTTTTTAGCCAAAAATTTCAGAGTTAGAAGACCAATATCAGATTCATGCAACAAAGCATCTACCTCCATCTGTTACATTAATCCAATTCCGCTACAACTCTGCCTATTAAATAATCAATCTCAACTGGAAGGAAACACCAAATTTTCTAATAGCGTTGGGTCTATGTTGCTATACTGAATATTGGGGGAAGATGAGGCTAGGCGTAGAGGTTGAAGAATGAAAGGGCGAGAAATCATTTAATGAATTTCTTTGCGATTATCTCGATTCTATCTATTATCTCCAGCTGAAGAATCAAGGTATAAATATATACGAGGACATAAGATGTGGTGTAGCTCATACATACTTGATTGAAAACAAAACTTCACACGTAGATGCTGCTAACTATGGTAATCATGGGATAGAATATGATTCTACAAATAGGCAATATGCATTTTACCTCAAAACTTACACAATCGAATTCAAGGCTGGACGCTAAGGTTCATTTGATTCAAGTTTATAGAAAGTAGTAGAAAGATCAAATTCAGTATTAAGTTAACATTAAAGTCAAAGGTAAGGGATAGAGTTTAGGAATGGGACGTGCCTTAGTGTGAAATTGATAAATAAAATGTTACTATAAAGTTCTAGCCGAATTTTGTTTAATATTGTTCCCTACAGGAAGCACACCAATTGATATATTTTTCAATTTTCCTTCAACCAATCAATCAATCAACTAGCCAATCATTTTACTTGCAAGGTAAGCTGAAAGAGAAAGTAGCCCCTTTTTCATCCAGATTATTTTCTCCCCACATCCTTCCCCCATGAACTTCTATAATGCTTTTAGAAATGAATAGTCCTAGACCAGTACCTGTCCCAGTACCAGGCATTGTAGCAAACTTTGTGAAGAGTCTTGACATCACGCTAGGATGTATTCCAGTACCACTATCCCTTACAATAACTGTAATAAAGCCATCATGATCCGCATCATTTCTTAATTTTATCGATATACTTCCGTTTTCAGAGATAAATTTGGCTGCATTGCTAATTAGGTTAGATATGACTTGTCCAATTCTCGTTTTATCTGCAATTATCATCTGATTAATATTATTAGTGCTCGTTCGGGCATCATTTTCATATACTAATTTTATTCTCTTATTGCTTGTTAATTCACTTTTGTAATCTTCTACAATATGTT
>NZ_QURE01000084.1:0-5764 GCF_009898475.1 Nitrososphaera sp. AFS
ATGCCATTTTGCTCGAATGGAACATGTTTGCATATGATACCATAATCAAATTGCAGACAACCAAGAAACGGTTGAATGATTAATAACTAGCGTCAAAATAAGAATATGGATTATGGATGACGCTATTATCGATTCAAAGCCAATTCCATCATCAATGCGATCGGTATATCCTAAGGTGATAAACCACATAGCGATAAGCGTGCCCGACTTGGATCAAGCTATAAAATGGTACAAAGAAGTGTTTGGATTTCAAGCAATAGCAGGACCGGTCAAATTTTTACCTGATAATTCTGTAATTGGCAAAGCTGTAAGCGATATTCACGGTCCAGATTTGAAACAAATGCGAACGGCTTGGCTGAGTTCAGGCAATCAAATCGGATTTGAGATCTTTGAATTCATTGAACCAAAGGCAGAAAGGCGTCAGCAGAACTTTGAGTATTGGAAATCTGGATTTACACACATTTGCATAACAGATCCAAATATTGAAGACCTATGCAAAAGAATTTCGGAAACTGGCGGGAGACAACGCAGCAATGTCTGGGAGATTGTTCCAGATAAAGGCTACAAGATAGTATTCTGCGAAGATCCATTCGGCAACATCATAGAGATCTATAGCAATGGATATGAGCAGACAATCACTTCTTTGATACAAGATTAGATTTTTCAATAGCGTATCTTTGCGTACATCACAAAGAGCTTTAACCGGGTTGGAATTATTGCTGCTCCAATGTAAGGTGAATAATAACCACTGTGCACGTTCTGTAAGCCACAGGATTATGCAAGCAGACTGCAGCCAGTTCTTAGGGGTTACAAGATCCCGGCTGCAGATCTGTTTGTATGGCAGACTCGTAAAGGCCGTTATTGTGTACACTACATACTATAAGTAGATCAAAGTTTACAGAAATCTACCAAATGAAATTCTAAGCTCGAATATCAATACCTATGCCTATTATATAATCAATAAAGCAAATGAATACTAAAAAAAGGAATGTGTATGTACGAAAGACATAACTGTAACTCAATGGACACATAATCTGAGCGAAATAACATATAGACCGCAGCCTGTATCGGTCAAGTGCAGCCCACATGAATTCCGGTCTACCTAACTGTTTTGCTTAATATAGCATTTTGGAAACCTTCAAGTGCAAGTTGAGATGTCATTAGTAGAAAGAAAAGTAAAAGAACTAAGATATACAGCTTATGACAACGTACTATTTAATTTCTTTCTCATTGGGCTCCCAAAGAGCACATATTCCATGTGGCGCTATAACGCCAGAGGTATGACCATTTACATCTTCACCCTCATCAGTAACAATTGCACAATGATTTGGCTTTATGAAGTATATACAATTGTAGCAAAAATATCCGGTATGATGATCAGAGTCACTAAACTGCTCCATTTCCATATATCTGGCGGTGACCTTTCCCAACTTCTTCAGCTTAGTTGCTTCCTGTGGAATTGTCTGAGTTGTTTCTCTTGACATATGAGAGCCCTTTACACAACAATATAGATATAGGTTGTCTCATAGACAGATTCAAGGCTTTAGGCTCTAAATTAACTCCCTTGTCACTTCTCCAATGGGTAGAATAGAATAGGTATGGTTTCGTCCAAATATTATTTGAGGAAAAAGGGCTTAGAAATGTATTGAAGATGTTTGATGATTGCTCTTTTAAATGACAAATTAAATAGATCTCCTGCTTTGGTTCACAGTATAAAGTGTCAAATACAGCAAAGAATGGTTCTCTTATGCGATATATTAAACCATTATCAAAGATAGCGTCCAATGAGATACGATGAATCGAGATATTTCCAAGGATAGCGTTCGTGCGGTTAAACATAGGCCAACTTATGATTCAGAAGCGTTGAATCGTGCCATGGAGACGGCCATATCTGATGAAAATTTTCTTAACAAAAGTATTAATTTACTCAGAGGATTAAAATTTCCAGCATTAAAAGGTGATATCATTAATCACGTCAAGAAGTCTACGAATGATCCTGACATGGTCTCTTTGTTTCAAAACCTAGATGGGTATATTCAATTCAAGGACCAATACCATATTCGAAAGGCAATAGTGGAAAATGACCCAAAGAAAAAGACAGCAAATCAAATAACGGATGAAACTCGAGAAAATCCAGTACATACTCAATCAGCTCGTCGTACGGGAGGCAGTAGCATTAAGGCTTCACAAGCAGTCAATATATCAGAGGAAAGGAGGGATTTTCCTGAAGTGAATCCATCTGCAAGGACAGAATTTGTATGCCAAAACTGTGGTAAGTCGTTCCATGCACCTGATGACTTGGCCATTCATAAACGGTTTGAGGAGGGGGTACAACAAGAAAGAAAAATTAGTCAAAAGAGCAGAATAGAGAGACAAAGAACTGTGCATATGCACTCAGAAGAAACACGATCGGCTGCAGTTAGTAAAAAAGAGGCGGCAGAGAATCAAGCTTTAGATACGAATTCAGCTGTCGCGATGGAAAATTTGCTTGAAGGGTTGGACTTCCCAGCAGAAAAGGAGGAAATTATTGGTCATATTAAAAAGAACCCCAGAAGTAATAAAAGACAAAGCCGGGAAAATATCTTGAGTCTACTTCAACGTAACCTTAAAAACAATATTGAATATAATAGTGCATATGAAATAGAAAGAGCAACTAAGCTGGTTGTGAAGAGAAGTTAATACATTCTTCTCCAATATTGCCGCGTACAATCTGAATCTTCGAATTGCGATCTGAAGGATCTTGAGGTTTCCATTTTAATTGCTGACACGGCAATTACGTATATTACCGCACCATCAGATCGCACAGACACTAGATATGAGAGATGCTATGCTAGGAATGAATGCTGAGATTCAGAATCATTTGAAGGCGTTATAGAAAGATCATTATCATCCTTCGTGATCCCCAACAGCCTAAACCATAGTACGGTTGTCACTACTGGCCAAGTTTACAATGACAATTACTGCGATATTTTTGACCACAATTGTTGGGATAGTGGTTCTGCTCGCAGCGTGCACAATAGCGCAAGCAATGGCTCAGTTATCAGGGCACAAGACTACCGTAGAGAATCCGGCTTGTCTGAATCTATTTGGACTTACAGGTAAATGTCCTCCATCAAAAACTGATGTAGATCTAGGAGTCAACATTAGTGGTTTTCAGATGGCACATAATGGGGGCTAAACTAGATGTGCCATATAACCTTATAAAGCCGTCCTAGAAACATTCAAATTATTAGTAGCTATTGGAGCGATACATCTCCTTACTTTATCCGGGCCTAAAAACAAAAAAGAGGTAACTCTTTAATTCATTCATTCACTTCGGTTCACCTTTCCCTTAGTTTCTTCAAATGTTATCTGGGTGCGAATAGGAATTTGGCATTGTATGTTGTTTAAAGACTCTATCTGTTATATCATTACCTGAAATGAACGGATCGCTAAAACGCGGATCAGCCTTCATCCCAATAACTGTTACTTGAGTAGTCTTGAATAAATTGCTTGAGTATTCGGATCTGGAGCGCTAGGCCCATAACAGAGGCGGGATTCAAAAATCAACTTGGAGCTAGTTCATGTGAGAAAATTGATTATTTTTGTACCGAGGGTACCTTGGGAGTAGTGGCATTTGTTCCGCTCGTATTTGGCATGGTTGCATTATTAGCGGCATTAGTACTATTTTCTATTGCAGGTGGAAGATGCTTTGATTGCGTAGATATTCCGGTTGGAGATATCGGAGCTGTGGTGTTATCCTTATTGAAGGTGTTGGAAGTTACATTCTTGTAATTTATGTGAGGCGTTACTCCTGGAATGGTAGCGTTACCAATCATCGTAGTGGCGCTGCCTTTTGGTGAATTAACCTGTGCACGTACCGGGTCGCACCCATAGAAGCCTACAAAGATGCTCGTGTTTACATTATATCCTTCTATACCAAAGCCATGGCCGTTATAGAGTTCAACTTCATCTTGTGCAGTGGTAAAATGCAGTCTAACAAGATCTCCTTTATTTACCGAGATGACATTTGGCGTGTACTTCCACGATTGAACTGCGACTGCTATGTCTTTTAGGTGAGTACCAGTAGGCAGAGGGATAGTTGCCGCCTTTGGCATAACTGTGACGTCAAAGTCCTGTCAGGAATTGTAAAGAAGTATATCAACATTCAGGCTTGAATCCAACGTTAGAACATCTAAACTTTAGGGAGCATAACATTCTACTTCAAACACATTAATTATAGTTACTGATGAGAAGCTGAATCTGGTATTTAAAATAAAATTCTAGAATTATTGTGCGAATCGTATTGCACTACCACAATAATCTCGAGGTTATCAGATCCATCTTTAAATCCTAAGTTCTGTAAATGCTTAAAATCTCTTGTTTTAGACTGGGAACTTTGGCTTCGACCTCACAAAGAAGGCGCTCATAACGGCGTGACTATTGTCACCTATTACCTCAACAATTTCCGACCACTGTAAATGCGACACGAACGGCATTGATTTGATATTCTCCAATAAAGCATGCAATTCAGCAGTGTCATTATACATAATATGTGCGGCAACATTGTGTTCAGCATTAATTCTAGTAGAAACGCTCATAACGTTGCCCTTGAATCTCTTCAGAATTTGCTTGGCTACCTCTCTTGATTTTCCTTTCTCTACATTAATGACTACTTCCCCTACTTTACCTGAGATTGACCTTAGATTAATCTGATAGCTCTTGTTTAGAATATATTTTTCAATTCTTGCTCTTCTCCTTTGCAGTGAGGAGAGTGGAATCTCCAGCTTGGTCGAAAGAGAGGAGCTACTTGTGCCAGGATTCTTCACAAGCTCTTCAATTATTTTGAGATTGATATTATCAATTAGCCTTGACAGTCTTTGAGGCGTAGATTTGTCATCATAACCTTTTCTCGACGTCGGTTCTGAATTATTTGCTGTGTGAACCAGTCTCTTTGACACCATTTCTCAGTATGCATTCTATATGTGAGATCACTTATATTATTTGCGGTGATTTTGGCATATTATTTATTCTGACTGGGTTAGAGTGACGCCAAATGTCACTCATCTTACATTTTTGTACGCATAGGTGGCTATCAATCTAGCAAAAAAAGCCACTCCTGTCCAGAATTTACGTGCAAAAATCACCCCGTCATATAACTCTAAAAGGTCACTCATCCATTTACCGTAATCCCCATTTGGATCAGAAATAGTCGGTATAATGTTGCTGACGGGATATGTGCAAATCATCGTCCCTTGCAAAAGCTTCAGATCCTTTGCACGAAACTGCCGTTCCCACTCCAGATTGGATCGGATTTGATCTTGGGTGTTAATCTTGAAAATGCATCGGAGTACAAGCCTATCCGGTCGACCATCCTTTGTCCAAGGATGCAATGCAAATTGTGAGAGATTTTCCAATGTGGTTTGGGTAATATTTGAATATCCCGCAAGATTTGGAACTTGGTGTACTGACAGTAACTCATTTTTCATAAATTCCTCGGTGTTTATTCCGGCATCGGACATTTCCCGCTCCACTGCTTCGACGTTCTCTTCCGAAATGTAAACGCACCGTTCTTTATTTAATAGCCCATTTTTAAGAAACTCAAACAGGATAATCCTGGCATATTCTGTCTCTTCGTAAAAAAGCACAATGTGTTTTCCCCGTCTTACTTTTTTTACAAAAATTTAACGGCTGATCAAACATATTCATAGCTTGTTAACCTGAAAAGCCATTGTCTCCCGAGAATGATATCCTACTTAGAAGGTGATCAAAAATAGAACCAATG
>NZ_QURE01000084.1:5769-8327 GCF_009898475.1 Nitrososphaera sp. AFS
GTACCAAGCATGCGTCTTAGTGTTGCCTCAAAAAGAACTGGTCGTGACACAATCTCTTTCTCATTTAATTTATATGCACTTTGCAAAAAGTAGTGGAGCTGTATCATGACCTAATTCTCTATCAACAGCTTGGCTTATTAAATTGACAATCTCACTTTCTCTCCATTTTTGATACTTCCAGCCAACATGAATAGTGCACTCATGTGAAGTAAGTACCTTTATGAGTGATGCCAGTGACAAATCATTAAGCCATTTTGTTTTGTACCAACAAATCGTGCTTACGTTTGGAGAGAAAGTCTTTCCCATTGAGCCTTCAAACAAAATAAAGGTGTCGTGTCCTTTGTTTAACAAATAGGTGTCTGGCGCGCTAAACAGTATTGTCCCTTTGGACAAAATTTGGGGTCTTTCGTTGGCTCTTTTAATACTCGAATTCCAAAATTTCACAATCGATTCGTGATTTTTGCCACATTGTTCTTAAATCCAATTTCTGTCGATTATTGTCAGTCCATTTGAGATGGTATCACGAGGTAGTGTTGAAGCACCAGCGTTCTCAATGTTTTCAAATAGACGATCTTTCGCGGCCTCGTCTCGAGCTGATTCGGTCCATATAATACTAGGTAGCCTTTTGACAAGCACATATTGGATAGCTGATGTAATGGTTCAAAGTCAGGACTATCAATGTCATCATCGTTGACTTGTGTTTCAACTCTTTGATTACTTTCCTTGGGTCCCGAGGAAAATGCTACAACATGATTTCCTAAAAGTAGGTTCTCAGACATTTCAGAGGCAATATTTTGATTATATCCTTCTTATGTGCTTTAACGTCTGTCAGAGGTGGAATCTGGCTTCACGGGCTTGGTCAAGATAACCATTATTACATGGGTTTTGATGTTTTCGACTAATATTATGGAAATATTCTTGCGCGAGATAGCTCCATGCTTCGAAAGCTTTAAGTCATCTGGCGACCTTATAATATTGCTTCCAATGGCAAATCATGAAGCTTCAGATTATAATTCTAATGGCAGACGTGTCGATTTTCAGCTAGATCTTGATAGGACAGACCAACAGCTGATTAAATTGCTTCTAGAGGGACATTCTAATAAGAAGATAGCATTACAAGCAAAGTCACCACTAAGTACTATCCAGAGAAGAATTAGAAAGTTATTTGAAAATGAATACGTGATCAAAAGGAATGAGATGAACCACAAAAAGCTGGGGCTTAGAAAGGTTTACCTATTGATTTCGTTAAAAGGTAGGTCCACACCGATAGCAAGTAAAATATCCAATATTAGAGGAATAACCTTCATTGCATTAGTCACGGGGGGGATAGATATTCTCTGTATTTGCATATTTAAAGACACAGATAACTTGTTTAAAATAATTGAGAATATACGGGCTATCGAAAGTGTGGATAAAGTAACATGGTCAGAGGAGGTTAGTACAATACCTATTAGAGAAGGAGGTTTGCAGGAATATCAAGCCCAAACTGTAGGTAATCTGGCAGCACTTGAATCGGAAGAAAACTCCTAATAGTGGATTTCATTACGAGAAATTTTGATTCTGGAATTTTTATGTGAGTACTCTGATTAACTTCTAAAGAAAATATTATATTCTCTATGTATTATTCCATTACTATTAGATCCTAGTTCATCTTAATTAAGAAAGACCAAGTGGATCCATCTTCATTTTCTAGTTTGACATTCTCACAGATGAGAATTTTTTTCCAAATCGCTCCTAGGATCCGGCTCCTCGCCCACACATTTTCCTTTGTTTGAAACTACAACTTTGCTCACCGGTAGTGATCATAGGTATCAATTCATGGGTGTACTATTTTTCCACCGGAATACTGCTTGGAACAAATTCAAGCATTTATTTTATCATTGTACCACTAGCCAAGTTAGAGATAAGCTATCTAAAATCCCCGATATCTTGCGACAGAGCTTTATGGGTGATTAGTTATTAGATACCATTTAGTTATGATTAGATTGAAGCAGTTACACAATATTATGTACGGTACCACTCATGCGTGACGAATATTCCACATTTAAAGCAAGCGGGGTTAGTGAGATGCCTCTTTTGGAGGCATATAAACTTGCAGTCCATGCTTTGAATTTTTTCGTTTTCGCTAATTGGATTACAATAATCCAGGGACCTTAACTCTAATGACAGTGTGAGTTCATTTTTTCTTATTTGATCGAATCCACTGTTGCTCTTGCTCTTGCGTTTTCTTGGTCAACCGCTTTTGAATTTGGGAGATTTGATACTGTATTTTTTTAATTTCCGAATTAATATCGTTTATTGATTTGGAAGCTCTTTGAACAGAATCGATATTGCGACGTACTGATTGAAGTGTAACCATTATTTTGCGAATCTGTAATGTCTGGCTCTGGACAAGCTTCATAACGCCTAAGCTTGCGTCCTCGTGTTTTTGACCTTTGGTAATTTTGCTCAGATTGTCTTTTCTCTTCCCGTTAGTTGGTTGAATTGCTCTAGCGGTTAAGAGATTTTCTTTCTCCTCTTCATCATTATCTGGTAATACTTGTAACTGCTCATCGCTT
>NZ_QURE01000085.1 GCF_009898475.1 Nitrososphaera sp. AFS
GTGTAAAACTTGCTTAATGAATGTAACGAAGGGATAAGAACACATCTAAGTGAAGGTAGTGTAGGCTGTGAAAGTATTATCAGTATTATGGCGATCACTATACAAGATATCGTCTAAAGATTAATGATACTAATGCTAGTTCTAGTTCAATTCTTCCTTAGTCGAGTGAGATTTCCATAATTATTGCATTCGTTAATTTAGCAAATGTTCTCTAAGGCCCTCACTGCTTTCACTGCCTTCATCGATTTCGGTAGCCCACAAACGTTAACTTTGATGGTCGGTCTAATGTGCATTGGATCAGATTCTCTCTGAAGTAAAGCATATCAAACGAAGTAAATCTAATAATAAACACGACTACAGCCAGCCCTTCCTAGAGCGGTATATACAAATTAGCCTCATCAATACTATATCTCATTACATGACAGAGGAAGAAGCCTGTTCCACTTTAAATTCCTCTTCATCTAGATCATCTCATTCTTGGAAAGAATTTGCCGCCAAATCAGGAGAATTTCTAAGAAAAACAAGACAACATGCCCTTAAAGGTGTAAATCCTGGTGGCCATTATGAAGCTATATGGTGTAGAGACGCGTCATACATCCTTAGAGATTGGTTTCTAACCAATCAAAGTATCGATAAAACTTTGCAGCAAATTCATCTTATTTGGTCACATCAGATAATCCCGGGTGAAGAGAAGATAATTTATGGGAGAGGTTCACCAGAAATGAAATTTCTATCACTTGTTGCAAAAACTGAAGTACAAAAGACCTTCGAAGGAGCACTTCCCACCACGATATATCGGACTGGTTTTTCTGAAGTCTATGGACAAAATCCGGACATAGATTCAACTGCATTAATGGTATCTACAACATCTTGGATCCTTGACATGTTACTAAAGGAAGAAGGAAGCACTCAATATCAATCGTCTTCTACTACGAGTTCTAATGAGGTGCCGCCAACACCTAATTATAAAGAGAGAGATTCACTTGTCAATTCAACAATAAAACAAGAAAATATTGACTTTATGGTTCCTCGTATGCTAAAGGCAATAGATTATCTGAAAAAGCGTGATACAGATGGTGATGGCTTATTGGAACAGAATCACAATGAAGATTGGATGGATACTGCCTTGAGAGCTGGAAAGATAGTTTACAGCCAAGCATGCTTCTTGCTTGCTCTAAATGACTTTACTTCCTTATTGACAGAACTGCGGAGAGATGGAGATGCGGATTCTATGAAGAATTTAGCAAATAAAATAACAAACGCAGTGGAACGAAAACTATGGTCAGAAGAAGACAATTGTTACATTGATATACAACAGTCACATCATATTGGTGGTCCATACAGAACCCTTACCCAAGATGTTTCTCTTTATCTGGTTGCAATTTCTCAAAATTTCCAGAAAAACAACAGGCTTGAAGCCTATCAAGGAAAAGATCATCAGACGAGAAATCTAAGAAAAGGACAAGAAGACAAATCAGACAAAGGTCGTACGCCTGCCAGTTACAATAATACTAATGATCACAAAAAAGTAATGGCCCTCCATACTCTTGACACTATGAAAAAAAGACTATGGGAGCATAAATGGCCCTTAGTCACTGAGGTTGAAATGAAGTCTACAGGTCCCTGGGTACTTAAACCAAACTTTTATCATAACCATACTTTTTGGCCTTGGATCACAGGAATTGAGATATTGGCCAGAAGCAGATTTAATCAGCTAGATGAATGTAATATTCTTCTTTCTAAGCTTGCCTCTGAGAACCATCCACACGTACATACATTTTATGAATGGATAAATCCTGTTACAGATCAGGGGAACGGAGCGTATCCGTTCAGAACAGGAATATCCTCAGTAAGGGTAGCTATTGCAGATATTCTTTGGAGAATGAAGACGTAATGTTCATACCATCACAAAAGGTTACAAGCAATTGAGTTCATAAGTTCTACTTACAAGAGAGTGCTGCAATCTAAAATGCAATCTAACTTGTGCTATTAGTATAGGAATCACGAATAAGTGGGTCATTCCCAATGATGTGGGTTGAAAGTCTAAATATGGATTAGTTGTATTATGGACGATGAGCCATATTATCGCTAACCCATAAGTCGAGACGGATATGACTATATATGACCATTTTGTCTATAAGCTTTATCATGAGGACCCAATAACGTCGAAATAAGGAATAACGGTTTGGATCCATATGAGACCTGGAGAGGATTATTGGCCTGAGGAATGTATGTACACCCACTACCTAAAGGTGATCCATTTTAAAGACACCAATGATTCACTAAATCTCTTGAGCATAATTATGCTATAACGATATCATGACTATCCAGATTTTGTATGTTCTAATTAGACGCAAAGGTTGATATTCGTTTTAAATGCTCCTATAAATGAAATGTCTTCTGATGATAATTCTGTGAGGATACATGATTACTGTTGTCCGCTCACCTCTGATCATGTTACTGCTGGATCAATACAAAATATTGCCAAAAATATTTCTGAAACGTCGTCCACAGCAAGAGACCTAATACACACATTACTCAGAACCGCTGCGATTGAAGAGCTAGTACGTGCAATATTCGAAACAACTATCGCAATCAGAGATACTGCAAAGGAATTTAATGATATTGCTAGGGATCTAAAAGAGAAAGGAATTATTAAGAATACAGCCAATGTTGTTTTAGATACAAAAAACACAACACGAAATACAACTGAAATAGCCAAATCAGAAATAAAGAAGAGCAAGAACTAAAAGAAAAATGGGCAGCGTCTAACCAAATGGTCAATGCAATTTCTGGATTGGCACTTAAACTATTGTTTTTAATCCTTTTTTTCGCAATCATTTTATCAAGTCATAGCAGTTTGACTCTTGCTCAAGTAGCAAAAACCTATCTTGGAATCACTACTGCAGCAATCAACAATACTACAGTAAATTTGGAACAACATAATGGATTTATGCCAAGCATGTTTGTACCTACTTTATCCTTAACTAACTACCAGTCATTGCTACCAGCAATGTCTACTGTTAACAACAGCCATCATCAATCTTCGCAACCTCCACCAGTCGCTAATGCTGGACACAATCAGTTTACTACTTCTGGGTCGACTGTAATTCTGAATGGGTCAGGGAGCAGCTCACTGGGTGGAATAATTCTAGCATACTCATGGAAGCAGATTCCTACAAGCTTCATTAATTTAGGTGGTGTAAATAGCTCCGTTTGGGAATTTACCGCCCCCAAAGTTAGAACAAACACCCTTCTATCATTCCAACTAAACGTTACAGACAACCTTGGACAGACAGGTACTGCCTTTGTGGATGTCCTAGATAAGCCAGCTATGGCTATTCACGAATTACCTCAGACTCAAGTCACAAAGCAGCTATCACCACCTTCAACAATCACGATAGTACCTTCAAATAACCAAAGTAGAGGTTCAAACTCTGTCAACATGCCTACTAACAATGTGCCAGCACTACCTACGCCTCCCATGGTTCCACCAATAAATCATACCAGCTGATTTGTATTCCTAACCTAAACCTGGACCTATACCTTAGGTTGTCTTACCAAACAACAAGTTTAGGAGTAGTAGTTAGGTTAATTAATGAGCCTAGGTATACGGAAATTTGCAACAATCTGTACTAGCGGTTGTAGTAAGCTAACAAAAAAGTCTAGTTTGGCTATATCTGGATTATTAGAGATTGGGAGCTTGTTAGTACAGATAGATAGAGGTATTTATTAGGTTCACTATGAAGTCTGAAATTATAGTTTTGTTGGGGTGAGTGTTAAGTAAATTATAAATTATGTATGCTGCTATAATTCATATGGTTGATTTATTACCTATACGCATAAGATGTAGGTCTAATGTAGCTGATTCAGTAGAGCCGGAAGTAGAGAAAGGAGGTCAACTAAAGATAGGTCATTATGTCAATAGTGCTTGGTTTTGCGATGTTTGTTTCAAAAAGCCAGAAGGTTTTGGAATGGCAAGCTCAGCAGACGTTTCACCAACTATTCTATGAGCTGACGATGCAGGTATCATGTAGTCATCCGTAATCATTCATCTCTAGACTCCCTATTATGCAGAAATATTATGGCAGAGCCTTATCTGTCGCTATTAAGATTGCAATGATGATGCCCCTCATCTTTGTACTACTATTATAACAACCTGGTACACCAACAACTGACAGACCGTCTCATTATCATGTTATATTTTCGGTTGCACAGAACATAATTTTCAACTATTGTGCCTACCATTTAGATACACGACTTATGATTCTGTCATTCAAGTTTGTAATGGACCCATTTTAGAAATAATACCCTTTTTCTTACAACAAATCTTTACGAATACCAATAATAACGATTTAAAATATTGTCATGATATTACATTTAATGCATTTTTACCTCGGAGCCACCTACATGGGATCGCTATGAATAGTGGACACGAATGATGGCCAAGGAAATAACTGTCCAAGAGAAAAATATTCCACCTAGAGTTTTGATGGTAGATTATGAACCTGACAGAACTGAAGTTCTAACGATGGGTTTAGAGTTAAAAGGTGGGTTTCGGTTAGATACATTCAACGATCCAAAAGATGCTTTGTTACATTTTAGACCTGACTTCTATGTTCTATTACTTTCTGATATCAAAATGCCTCACCTAAATGGATTTGAGTTGCGTTCAAAAATAAAGATGTAAACAAGAAAATAAGGGTCTATTTTGGTACTGCATTTCAGATTTACTATGATGAATTTAGGGAGTTATTTCCTAAACTAAACGTTAAATGCTTTGCTAATAAGCTTATTCTAAAAGAAAGGTTGTTGCGAAGAGAGGATCTCTCTTTACCCAATCTTAATAATTAAAAAGCCATGTTCTTAAATAGACATAAATAATAATAATTCTTAATCTGGCAATGAGTGGTATTAGCCTAGTAGCCAGATAGCCTACACAAATGGACCTCCTAGTGGAACACCTTTCTATTCTTCTAGCCGACTTAGCATTTATCAGAATGAGCGGCTTGACAATGTTAAGAAAGAAGCATTAGGAGCAGGAGCCTGACTTGTTGCATAAGATGACTTATCCTACTGCCGCCTAAATTTTTATTACTTCCTCGATTAGATTAGTAGTAAATTCTACTTATTATTCAGGAGTTATTTGCCATCGGTTGCTAGTTAATCTGTCTTTAGTTGGTATCGAAAGAAAGGTTTGCCAATAGTTTTAAAAAAGGGAGCTATTTTGCATTCTTATCCATTTCAATTATTCCAAATATGTTTCCTTCAGTGTCCTTGCACGAAGCAAAATAGCCAACCCCTTGAATTGGCATTTTTCCTTCTAATACTTGACCACCATTTGTCTGAACCTTGTGACAATACTCATCAACTGATGGAACATCGATAACATTAGTCATACCACCACTATGTCCAGGCATTCTTTTTGAAAGACCACCATTTATTCCTGCAGTTCATTCCTCCCCTGTTTTTATCATCCAATAATCCACAGGTGCAGATCCAGGTCCAGGTCCTTCCCACTTATTAAACTTCCAGCCAAACGTTTGTTCATAAAATTCCTGTGCTCTATTTGGATCATCAGCAGGTACTTCAAAATGAACAATTCTAGGCATAGCTTGCATGGTAATTCATTAAACTATTTAAAAGTAGCGTAATAGCATCAAAAGGTTTACCGCATGTACTCAAAGCCTGAACGGTGCTAAGAATCAAAACGAAAGTATGGACATGATAAGATGGTCTATTATGAAACACATTAAATCTTAAAACATCTGATTCTTTGGTCGAGGGTACTTACTCTTGCTTAGGATTTACTCAAGCCTTTTTGTTAGTTCAATTAATATTTTGGTTAACAAGAATATGGTTCCACTAAAATTTGGTTTGCCTCAAGTCTGTTAGACTGTCATTCGCATACTAGGCCATTGAAATACCTTTTGATTGAGATATCATCTATTGCAATAAAGTCCTCGTCCAATGGTGAAGTACACGTCACTGCATCATTTATGTGTCTTGCCATTTTCCATTATTTTGTTTATCCCAAACTATATAGATTTGGATTTTGTCCAGAGGTGTAATTTTGATATGGAAGAAAATTGGCAGTACTCTTTTATTGTGCCAGGAGACTATGGGGTGAGATTGCTATCGTAAGTAGTAATAATGCCGAGAATAGAATAGGAAACAACATAATTCCCTTATTCCACCTTTTCATATCTCCAAATTTATAAAGTAAAGCCTTTTATGAGTTTCTATAATGCACATCCTCTTCAGGGGGAAAATCATATTTGGAAGGTATAGATATTGGCATAGCACCGTATACTATTGCAATTTCGTCATGAGCATGAAGCTTAATGTCTCTATAATTTGTTCCGCTTGGTACTTTAATCCCATTAACATAAACGTTCAAAGGATGAGTATTGTTAGCCATGTATGTAAATATTTGATCATTGCTAAGCTTCCTATTCCATATATCAAAGAATTGGCCTAATGTAAAATCCTTGTTGATTGGTGATTCAATATGTATTATCCCTGACTCGTCGTGCGTATGTAGCCAATGTATACACTTGCCAGGAACAATCCCTATTTGTGGATTGACCAGATAATTTTGACCGTTGATTATTATATCAAGATGGGCATGGATATGATAAAGTAGTTGCTCGGCTGTATTGCATTGTATCCCATCTATAGTTAGCGAATTTATCGAAGAGGATTTTTGAGCAGCAGCCAATTCTATGTTAGTATTTGTAACTACAGCTGACAGAATAGTGATAAAGATTATTACTGCAGGTATAGTCGACTGTTGAAGAAAACTTCTAACCGACTTCATAATGTTAGCCCAGGCTTCCAAGGTTCTTAAGTTGTCATGTAAATGTACGGTATAAGAATTTTTTTCTACTAAAATCACATATCTCATTTTCTCCTTGCATCATATAAAGTATATAGCAAATTATGGTTAAGTGTTACTTTAATTGATTTGCAACGTTAGGACTATACTCGTTGCACCTGGCAAACATGCCTGTAGATAATTATCTCGTTGACGTATGGTTATATATGCGTCTTTTTTAAGCGTATAGACCATCAATAATTTTAATTTCTATGTTTGTTTTCAGTTAGTCTTTGGTTATTCAAATTAATTCGGTTAGTAGACTAAAACCTCCACATAATACTTGCCAAATGGTAAATCACTTTAGATCACTCATTGCTTTGATTGAGACCCCATCTTTCCCTTATCCTATTTGCAAGTTTAGAGAAGACCAATCTATCAAATACCAGTCCAATTGCGAATATAGTGATCATCGATGCAATTATTTGATCCATGAGCTGAAACTCCCTGCCAACGTCCAAGATATGGCCTAAGCCCAAAGATGCTGCCATGAGTATCTCTGCTCCTATTAGTGCATGCCAAGCAAAAGACCAAGCCTGTGTAATTCCACTTATTAATGAAGGAGTGGCAGCAGGGATCATTACAAACCTAAATAGCGCCACCCCTTTAGCACCTAAATTTCTGGCAGCACGAATATAGATCGGGGGGAGTTGATAATATAACTGAAAATACAGAACTCATGATTACAACAAATAATATGCCATATTCGTTTAGACCTATGAATAAAATTGCGAATGGAACCCAGGCAATGCTTGGGAATGATTGTAACCCTACTGCAAATGAACTCATGGTTTTCCCAAAGTCCTTAAATTTAACCATAGTCAATCCAATACAAACTCCTAAAATGATTGAGACTGCAAATCCGATTAAAAGACGCCACATAGTCACAGCTATATTAACAACTAGTGAAAAATTTAGTTCAGCAAAGGATTGGGCAACCATTGCTGGCGATGGCAGTGCTACCTTTGGCCATATTCCTAGCATAAATATTAGCTGCCAAATCCCCAAAAATGCTGCGAGGAAAAGTATCGTGTTCGCTAAATCATTAAGGTTAATGCTTTGAGATTTTTTCTTTCGTGTTTTCTCTTCAACTGAATATTTTCGTGGCTGCATGTTCTAGATGTTCCTTCATTTATTTCAAGGTAAATCCATGGATCCTGCAATTTTCATAGTGTTCCGAAGTTTAGGAATGTCGTTCAGAGCATACGACAAAGCTACAATAAACGCTTCCTCCCTCTAAAGTAAATTCGCATATAAGGCACATTCATCTCTATTATTATCCAGTCTCCTTGTTTGTTGTATGTTACAACCAGATTTGCTATCCTGCGGTCTATTTGAATGTGTTGTCTACAAGAGGCACAAGACAAGTTTTTGTTATGAATTTAAGCCGAAATCTGACAAGTATTTGTTATGAGGTGCAATGATTGAACAATTCTGAACGAAGGGTGTATGCAACTGAGACTAAACTTGAAGTGTAGAGAGCTTTTGAATTTGCCAACCTTGACATGGAAACGTGTGCATTTTTTTGTTGATCTTTTCGCAAATTCTGCTGTAAAGTGTCTTTACTTGAATGAACAATTGCAAATATAAACCTAATGTAAGCTCGACTTAGAATACTAATGGCTCGATCTCCGCTAGGCTGCATTCCTTGATCTACCTCAGCTGTCACCATTAAATCTACTTATACAAGCCTGATCTAATCTTTTGGAACGGTGAACGAGCTCACAAGATATGATGACTCTCGGTACTTCAGCTATCCACTAATCAAAAAAGACGCTCTGGAATTCAGAACGTATCAAGATATTATATTCAAGTCTGTGAGAAACAAGAATGCCTTGGTGATTCTTCCAACTTCCCTTGGTAAAACTGCCATAGCCATACTCCTTTGTGCAGAATTTCTGCATAAATATAAATCAAAAAGAGTGTTGATTATGGCTCCCACTAAACCACTTGTAGCACAACATATGGGCTCATTTTTTTCGTTACTGCGAATACCAGAAGATATAGTAGCAATCGTTTCTGGAAAAAACCAACCTGAAAGTAGATTAGCCATTTGGAATAACGGGAGCCTGAGACTTGTTTTTGCAACACCAGAAGTAGTTAGGAACGACTTGGTGGAAAATAGATTGTCACTGGCTGAATTTAGTTTATTAGTGTTTGATGAGGCTCACAGGGCCGTAAAAGACTATGCTTATACCTCTATAGCAAGATACTATCTTCAGCAGTCATCAAATCCTACAATCTTTGCAATGACTGCCAGCCCAGGCTCAGAAAGAGGAAGAGTGAAAGAAGTCTGTAATAACTTATCAATTGAACAGATTGAGTATCGAAACGAAGAGGATCCAACGGTGAAACCATACGTAAATCCGATCCAGACCACTTGGCAATGGTTCACGATTCCGCAAGAATACAAATACATCAGCTCAATTTTTCGCAGCATGCTTGAAGAGAAATTGAGATTTCTAATAGAGAGAGGACTGCTAAGGAAAAAAAATCCGAATTGGATATTTAAACGTGATTTAATCAACCTAGGTGAAGAAATTCAATATAAGATAGAACTTACTATGGAAGAATTAAGGGGTCCACTTTATTCAGCTCTAATGCAACAGTCGTCAGCTCTTACTCTCACGTACTGTGCAGAGCTCATAGAAAGCCAGGGCTCTCAATCACTGAGAGCGTTTCTTAATAGGATTGAGAATGATGCTGGTAAGGCTCATTTGTTGCTATTGAATGACAGGAGGATAAAAGAAATTCGGACTTTTATAAATGCTATGAAATTAGACCATCCAAAAATGACCTATCTAATACACCTCTTAAAGCAACATTATTCTCAGCCTAATGAAAAAGATAATAATATGATTGCAGGGCAGGAGAAGCAGGTTGTATTAGCCAATGAGAGACCAAAAGTTCTAGTTTTTGCCCATTATAGGGATACTGCTAAAAGAATAGTCGAAACACTCAACGAGAATGGTCTGCAGGCAGTCAGATTTGTCGGTCAAGCCAGAAGAGAGCTTGACATGGGTATGAATCAAGAGGAACAATCGGCTGTACTTGAATCATTTAGAAATGGTGAGTTTGATATCTTGGTAGCAACATCAATTGCCGAAGAAGGACTTGATATACCGCAAGTTGGTCTCGTTGTATTTTACGAGCCAATTCCTAGCGAGATAAGATACATACAACGAAGGGGTAGGACAGGCAGAAAATCAGCTGGTACTGTGGTAATACTTGCCACAAAGAATACTCTTGATGAACGTTACCTTTACGCCAGCAAGAGACGTATAGAGAAAATGAAACAAATACTTTCTAGTCTGAGTTCCTCATTGACTCCTATTCGAAGGACTATTAGCTTGCCAAATCCAATGACTTCTGAAGAGATTTCATCCTATGAATCAAGACGAAAAGTCTTTGATGGAATAGTGGATAAAACGTTATCATCGCAGCATGGTATCTCTACAGATGATTTGATCCAACGCGTCACATTTGAATTAAATGCAAAGTTAGCCAGATTGAAAGATAAGAGTAAAATGGATTTGCTTTCAATTGAATCTTATACACTTACTAATGAATTTAAGAAACAAGTGGATTCAGCATCAAGAAGAATTCATCAATTAGTAGCTAAAAGCGGTACACAGGGGTTAGATGTAGATACAATTAAAGAGACTTACTCAATTGACAATTCTGTACTATTAGAAGCCTTAAAAAGGTTGGAAAAATTGAAAAGGATTGAGTGGATTGGCGATGATAGGGTTATTCTATCTGAGAATACAGTAAAGGTATCAGGCAGTACGTATGGAGTACACGTTGTAAAGATTATCCACGGTGGAGCATTAGTAATTGTGAACGATAAATGGCATGCAAGATTAAATCACTATGATTATGAAGGCCCTAGGGAATTACTTAGAAAAGGATCAGAATTTAGGGCAATAGGAGAATTATACAGAGATGGAGACATATTTAGCCTAAGGATAAAACAAATAGTATGAAATGGAAGAGCCGTATAAAATATATGTTTTTAACACTATCTCATATAAAATATTATTAATGTCATGCCAATGCACCAAAGGCTGGTTTCATAGTTGTCAAAAGATGCTTTGTCATAAATATAATAAGTCATTTGTCAGAACAGCAGAGCTGAACATGTAGCCAAGACCATACAAAGCATTTTGTTTATAGAAAATGGATTCACAATGAACACAACAATAGAGTTTTTAGAAAATTGGATAAAAATATCTGGCTATATATAGACATGATGAAATTATATGATGATGGCCAGCGTAAGCACATGTATCTTATACAACATGATATGGTAATTAAATGGTCTATCTATTTAGGTAATTTATACTAATTCTTATTTAACGAATTAAAGAAAACCAAACGTAGTCTACAATTTGAAAAGACTGAAAATACACTCGCGTTTTCAGCCGACGGAGAGTAGATTCTTTGATTAGGTCAATGAATCTTCCCACACTACTTCTGTCTTTTCTATAGAGTTGATACAAGAATATGTTTGGTCTACCCTATTTTGGTTTAGTGTCATTCGTTTTTCTCGTTAACTACATGGTATCCTTAATTACAATATTGATCAATAATTCAAATGCAACTCGATTATCGTCGAAGGAACTGTTAAGGTAGGTGTGTTTCTATTCTCAATACTAATTTTATCCCTCATTTCAAGTGCGATAAGAGGGCAAGTCATAAATGCGTTACCATTGGATATCAAACTGAATACTGGCTCTGAGAATAAGAAAGTTGATTATGTACAAAATCATCCTTTCCAATCTCATGGAAAATCCTCAGCCTATACTACGAGATACCATAGTCGACCGATATCCGTCTCAATGGTAACTACAAACGATGAAAGGTCCAAAGTCATCAGAAATTTTCAAGGGGCATTTTGTGCAATTGGTGCAAAACCTAATTTCACCGTCTACGTAACAGAATACGTACTTCCTCAAATTTGTGAAATGCCATTAGGCATTGCTGTAGATGGTCAAAAACACAAGGTCTGGTATGTATCCACAAAAGATGGCCTTCTAGGAAGCTATGACCTAGGAAAAGAGAAATTTGATCAGGAGTATGTCATTCCCGAATGGCCATCACATTTGAACCCTCTATCCTATTCCCAAGTATGGGATATGAAAGTTGACACAAAGGGATCTGGAGATATTTGGTTTACCGATGAAATTGGCAATGCAATATGGAAATACACGCCATCTACACATCTCTGAAATGTTTAAGATTCCAGGTAATTCTAGTTCATTTGGAACGACTTATCCGGTTTGACTTCAGTTTGATCAAAAAAATAAAAGCATTTTTTTGTAGGCACATTTTCTACTTCGATATGGATAGGCGATAAAAATAAAATGAGAAACGGTACCTCTGATGGAATTTATCAGATTCCAATCCCTGTTAACAACACCTTCAGAGGGATTGATCCTATTCACATTGCTACAGGCTCAGTTGCATATGATACCAAAAGAAACTCATTATGGATTTCTATTTTAGCATACGGAATGAAGGGTGAGTTATTTAGATATAGTTTGGGGACAAAAACTTTCGAGACATTTGATTTACCTAGAGGCTTGAATTCTCCTGTGGGGCTTGCATTAGATGATTCGGACAATCTTTGGGTCACAAATGCTGGCTCCAGTATATTCTACAAGGTAGATCCAAGAAATGATAAAATCACGGAATTTGTTACCTCAACAGCGTCTCCACGGGTTTATGGTAATAATAACAATAACTATACTGGAAATACTATTGAAAACCAGGGTAATAGTACAGCATCTGAAGCCTTGAATAGGAATGTATACACTCTACCTTACTGGGTAAAGTCGGCCAGATGGCTCTCTTTGGTTTAATGAACAAGAGGGCAATATGGTTGCCAGATTTGATCCACATATCGCGAAATTAATAGAATATTGGATTCCAACACAGAACAGAATCTGGGGAAACTGTCCAAAAATTTCCGAAAACAATACAGATCATAGTGGTAGTAGTAGGTATGTCAATATTGCAACCATGATAAATCTAGTCCAGCAACAATCATGTGGTATTGCAAACGTACTTCAATTTTCCATCCAGAATCATAAACAGATATGGTTTACAGAATGGTCAGAGAACAAAATAGGCAAAATAGAACCAAAAGTTACCATTCTCTGTTGAAACCCGGCCTCATAAGGATTTGACTGTTAAGAGAGGAGAAACACGTGAAATTATAGTCGACGTTAGCTATTCAACTAAGAGAATGCCTTCTATACACAGCAATAATAATCAATCTCTTGTCTCTTACATTAGCCCACCACATTTGATTGTATCAGGCACCTTTACGCCAACAGGATATCTTGATAATTCCTCAGGCTTTTTTGATAGACAAATTTCGAAAATTCCAATAAATAAGGAAGGAGAAGCAGAGATTCGTTTTTCTTTTACACCCCATATGACTCTAAAGCCCGGTGAATATACTATAATGTTAGGTGCTGCAAATGACTACGTTGCAGTCTCAAAGGCCTTAAAGATAAAGGTTACATAGCTTAGGCCTACGCATAGGATATCACAAACAAACAAACAATGTCAGATCCCATATTTTCCTGGGTCCATAGACAATCAGAGGCAAAATAGTGAAAAATGAAAAATCTATTGTAGGAGTTATAAAACCCAATCCTTATAGTAATTCCTGGTCATAAGAGCCCCTTAGAAGTTACGATGTTCGCATCTTAAATCAAATTTCGACTATTGGCTAGTTGTATATGAACCTGCTTTCATTCATTCTCGTTTAGCAATATGAAATTGTTGTGGTTCTTGTGCTGTTTTATTTAAAGCATGTCCTACCTGTCCTTTCATATTTGTTAATGTAGTCCTCAGCATCCTCCATTCCCAACGGCTTTACAAAGGCCCACAGCAATAGATATCGCATAGGAGAGTGTCTGTACTAGCATAATAAGACTTCAAACATTATATTTGTGATTGAAGGTTAGTATCAAAAATTGAATGAAGATAGAAAAGAGAAGAAAAAGACGATACTAAGAACTATACGTATCGATAAAGATTTAGATGACGCTTTAAATAAAGACGCTAAGGAGCATGGGGTTAGTGAAAATGCACTTGTTTCTTCGGTTCTTGCAAAATATGTTGAGTGGGACAGATATGCCGAAAAATTTGGCCGTGTTTCTTTGCCGCATGAAGCTCTAGAAGCTATTATTGAGGCAACCGAACCAGATAAACTGAGAATGGCTGCAGAAGAATTTGCTGCTACTGTTCCCAAAGATTATCTCGTATTCGCTTACAAGAAATTAGATATTGAAGCATGTCTCTTGCACTTGTCATTTTTATCCAAATACGGAGGAATGTTTGAGTATGAACTTCAAATAGAACAAGAAAGAAATTATATAATTACAATCCATCATAAATTCGGTGAGAAATGGTCTTATTGGTTAAAAGAATCTATTTCCATTGGCCTATTTAAAAACATTCTTGGAATAAGTCCTAAAATTAATTTAAGCAAAAGTTCTGTAGTTTTTTCATTTATTGTACCATAACATGTTAACTTGACTATCAGTAGTGGATTAATAGACTCAATACAAGGATGTATTTTCCTCTTATATTTACCAAAAAATAGAAAACCTTTTGATTTGATGCAGTCGATGTATTCATTCTGGCATTTGTGAACATACCTTCTATAGTCAGAATATCTTCATCGGAATAAACTCACGTGATTATTATTGTTAATACAATCCTTTTAAGAACTAAGGTAACAAAAGGGTTAGGAGACTATGTGGATCATGCTGTAACTGTTTCTTTGTTTACATTTTTTGAAATTGAATCGAACCACTTATCTTCCTCTATCCTCATCCATACCTCGTTTTGTTCTTCCGAAAACAATTTTGCATGAAGACATAAGGTCACTATTCTGTCACATCGAGCACGTTTCTTAGCATTATGAACGAACATTTCTACAGGATGTAATATGAGTATAAATCCTGCCTTGATTCTGATACATTTGGTTCGAGATTATCCATGAACCTGCTCAACGATGGAGGTTCTAAGACGTGCTTGTCACTAAGGTTCAAAGAATACAACTTTTACATAAACGCAGATTATACCGTATGCATAAATTTGGTGAAAATTGGCCCTACTGGTTAAGAGTCTATATCTATAGGATTGTTCAAGAATATTTTAGGAATAATGCCTGAAGTTGATTTAAATAAAAATTCAGTGGTATTTACGTTTCTTTTGCCTTGATAATCTATCCAGAAGCAACATGTAGTGTTCTACTATATCTGTGGATTTCATTTAATGTTCTCCTGGTTTCAATTCTTGTATTTGCTATGAAAAAAATAGAATAGCAGCCGCAACGAACTAAACGATAGACGGGGCAACCAATATTTCAGTCTTTAATGGTACCGACATTGAAGGCAATTTTTATGCATCCACTTATGATGCTGTCAGAGTATCAGTAAGAAAGTCTTACCAACGTATTTAATAATTCTCTAGTGAGTTGATTGTAGCCAGTTTCCTATGCTCAAATATATCTTGTAATTGTTTATATGCATAGCCTTCAAAGAGCTTTCCTATTATATTATAAGGGAATTCAAACTCAACAACATCAATTACTTCTGTTTGTTTGTCATCTATGCTTTGAAACTTGTGTATATGTTTCCATTTCTTGAATGGTCCTGTTAACATCTCATCTACATATTCGTACGGTTGTAGAAGCGTTATTTTCGAATGCCATCTCGCTGTTCTTATTTTGATAGCTATCTTACCACTAAGCCATATCTCTTGTCCTTGTATGATCCTTTGATTAGTAACATTGATGATTCTAAGATCTATTTTCTTAGGGGTTATTTTTTCCAAATGCTCCACATCTGTATAAAAATTCCAAACCTTTTCTATTGGTCTTTTAACAATAAACGAATGGCTGAATGTTCGCAAATATATAAAGCTGTGATGATCAAGTATATTAGTTGATATACTAACTGAATGAAATAGTTTATAGCTGGTCACCTTATTCTTTCTATATTATAATGACGCAAGACACAGCCATAATAAACCAGCTCGGTAATAATGGGGAGATTATTAACAGAAAAATTGATTTGGCAACTGCCGGTCTTCAACGTTTTATTTCTAAACATCTAACCCAAGATATTTCGTTTCAGGATGCTCTTACGCTATCGGAGTACATTTTAACTATGAAAAATGAGATAAATATCTCTGATTGTTATCGAGAGACAACAATCAAAATATTGTACGATTTATGCAAGTTTGTTAGATACAAGGACTTTTTGAACGTAACAAGAGAAGATGTACTACGCTATTTAGATAATTTACGTCGACCTGAAACATCAGATCCTTTTCATAAGTGGGTAGGGACATACAATCTGCGGCGAACCGTAATACTCAGATTTTTCAAATGGTTGCATTATCCAGATGATGAGCCAAAAAAGAGGAAAATACCTGCAATTGTAGAAAATACTCCGCTACTGAAAAGGAGAGAACAATCAATCTATAAACCTACAGATCTCTGGACAGTAGAAAATGACCTCTTATTTCTAAAATATTGCCCAAACAAGAGAGATAGATGTTATCACGCGATTTCAAGGGACACAAGTTGCAGGCCACATGAAATTTTAAAATTGAGAATTAAAGATGTGGTTTTCAAAACAGCAGGAGAGAATTATCAGTACGCGGAAGTTTTGGTTAATGGCAAAACAGGCAGTAGAAGCGTACCCTTGTTCAATTCTATACCCTATGTTAAAGATTGGCTCGATGACCATATTCAAAGAGGAAATCCCAACGCATTTCTAATTCCCAGCAGGGATAGGAAGAATTTTGGTAAGAGACTAGCTGGAGCTGGGTTAAGTGTTATATACGCCAATTATAAATCCAAATACTTCCCTGCGCTGTTAGAAGATCCTAATGTTCCATCCGAAGATAAGAGCAAGATAAGAGAATTATTAAAGAAACCCTGGAACCCATATATCCTTAAACGGAAATAGTTAGACCTTTTGACAGATATCCATCATGTCAAATTAAGCGGTAGTTTTTACCTCTGTGATCCATTCGCACTTGACACCGTGTTTGTTGTGATGATCATATACTGCTTTTTTATTTGGTGCCTCAGTAAGGCAGTAAAACCTGTCTTCCTCTTGATTGAACATCAAGTTAAGATGTTTTATTCCAAACTCATCTACTGGAGCACTTTGTAATTTTTTCAGTGTTTCTTCGTCGAATCCCTTGAAAGAGTGTACATCAAGAAATTTAGGCAACGTATCAGTTCACTTGTGACGTTTATTTAAATCTGCTGCCTACTATATTGTACTTGCCAAAATCTGAATCATTCTGACCGTTGGATTTGAGCAGTAAAGAACCAAT
>NZ_QURE01000086.1:0-8255 GCF_009898475.1 Nitrososphaera sp. AFS
CAGTTTCAAAATTAAAAGCTTCAGCCACAAAGTTAGTTTCTTCTAATCCATCAGCAGCCTCAGTAGTAGATCCACCAAAAGTGTTATCGGTTTCCTTACATTTTACCAAGAGCCCTCTACATCCAGGGGATGAACAAACGATAACCATAAAAGTCTCCGACAAAGACTCCAAAACTGCTGTACCAGGCGCACTCATTTCAGGAAAAATTACTGACCCAACGGGACCATATAAGAAGGTCAAAGGCACGACTGACGATTCAGGCAAAGCTTCTTACTCTTGGACACTTGGCAGCAGCGACCAGACTGGGCCTTATAAATTCGCGACCCAAGTATCAGCTCCTCACTATGAACCGTATTCAACTTCGAAGACATTCAAAGTCAATCCTGTCGAACTAACCGGTCCTGCTACTACTTCACCCATTCAGGATCCAAGCACAAATATTAATTCAGCTAGTCACCACGATCATTCTGTTACATCTGCTGAAGATAATACGTATAGTTACAATAACTACCCTAGTCCTGCCACAGGTCCATCACTTGATAGTTTCAATACAAACACGAATAATGGAGGCCATCACAATCATCACAATCACTCTACAATCGTAAATCCCAGTACAGGCAACACGGTAATTAATAATAATGTAAATGATAATGTAAATAATAACGTAGTAAATAATAACGTAGTAAATAATAACATAAACGCTGTGAACACCAAGAGCCATCACAATCACTCTACAATCGTAAATCCCAGTACAGGCAATAGTGGTACCGAAGCTAATAGCAACAATGAGAATCTTATTCCAGCTACAAATCCTTCAACCAGACAACACCGTCGCAAACTCAAAGGGCCATCACAATCATCACAATCACTCTACAATCGTAAATCCCAGTACAGGCAATAGTGGTACCGAAGCTAATAGCAACAATGAGAATCTTATTCCAGCTACAAATCCTTCACCAGCTACAAATCCTTCATCACCAGACAACACCGTCGCAAACTCAAATACCAACACAATTCCTAATGGGAATCATCACAATCACTCTACAATCGTAAATCCCAGTACGGACAATTCTAATATTGTAAACGTAAATGACTCAAAATCTGTACCACAGAGTAGCAACTTACCGCAAATTAACCCTACCGGATCAAACTCTCTTGTGGCCATACCATCTGGAGGCAGTTTACCGTCAAATACACCAATTATTACTTCTGGGCCTACAAATACAGCACCGACTACCACCTCTGATCAATCAAACGCATCTGTGGCGATTCCATCAGGTATCAACTCAGGAAGCAGCATGAGCGGCAACTCAGGGGCGACTGCACCAATTATTACTTCTGGGCCTACAAATACAGCACCGACTACCACCTCTGATCAATCAAAAACGAAAGACAACGTTCCGTTCCTATTGCCATTCCATTGAACAGCTCAAGACTAGTTAATTGGATCAAAGACTCGTGTTAAACCTTTCAACCCTTCGGCATCTAACAAAAGTCGATTTAAATGATTACGCTTAAAATTCTGTCTAGCCACATGCTTGATCCAGCTAATTATGCTGACTCATCTTTTCACAGGTGATAAAGTGAATTTCAGACAATTCGTGCCAAAACCGACCAACCGACTTGACTCACATGATCCTGTAAAAATTCAACAGTCAAGTTATAAATTACGGCAAGCGATTAATTATATGACAGCTGAAATGAAGAATTAATATATGCACAATATCCTGGTAACGGGGGCCGCCGGATCTATAGGTCATCATTTGATTAAGAGGTTATCTCAAAGAGATTGCAAAGTCATCATTATAGATAACCTAAGCAATGCAGATTCAAATTTCTTGAATCGAGTCAAGGCCGCTCTCCTAACCAGCCACATGAGCAGGTCAAATTTTGTCAGATTGAATGGAATTGGTAATGTTTCAATATATATAGAAGATATAAGAAATAAGGAGTCAATTATTGACATCTTCAAAAAAGAAGATATCGATACTTGTATTCATTTGGCTGCTAAGGAAGGCGTTCAAGAGTCGATTCGAAATCCAGAGGACACAATCGATGTAAACATTAAGGGAACATTTAATGTCCTAGAAGCTTGTTCAAGTGTGAGCGTAGAGAATTTTATTTTTGCTTCTTCCTCTGCAGTTTATGGACAATCAAATAACGTGCCAATATCCGAAGAACAGCAACTGAATCCAATGTCCCCATATGGAGCTGGCAAGATCGCTGGAGAGGCTCTCGTTTCTTCTTTCAAAAACACTGGGAAGATTCAAAATGCTATATCACTTAGAATCTTTAACGTCTTTGGAGAAGGCGTAAGATCGCGCTCTAAGAATAAAGGGGTTATAACACAGTTTGCTGAAAGATTATCCGCGTATATGTTCCCGATTATTTCCGGTGATGGTGGCCAAGTTCGTGACTTTATTTCAATCAACAGCGTTGTGGAGGCCATACTTTCGGCTGTTGACTTCAAGGGAACGGCTGTCCCAGATGTTCATGCAATAAATGTTGGAACAGGAAAGGCTACTACAGTCTTGGAACTTGCGGCCATGATGATTAGAATTTTTGGTCAGAACTGCCAACCAGGCATTAATAAGCCTATACCAGGTGACATACGATATAGCTGCGCAAACACTGACAAGATGAGATCATTTTTAAATTTGATGCCCGGCGATGAATTAGAGCCATATCTTAAAAGCCTGGCTGCCAAAGTCTATCAAGAAAGCAAATGCAGTAATTAATTAAGACACTATAATTGTCAATGGAAAGAATTATTGCATCGTTTGAGAAATAAACCGGTTACAAAAAAACATATGGCATCCACCTTGTACTTGGTCACTCCCATAGTACCATTAGACCTTGAAAAAGAGCTGCGCTATTCTTTTTCATTGAATACAGGTTAATCGAATCATATCAGGTCCACATAGGTAGGAAGGTCTAGTAGTATTAGGAACTATGCACTACGTTTTACTACGATGGGTTGAAGTTTGTTACGCTACAAAGTGGTCTCAGGTAGACTGAATATCACAGGCCCTTACAGGCATGGCAGATGCTTCAAGTTTTGTTAGATATGGCTAATTGTATTAACGGCCCGTTTTTAGTTGGTTTACGGAAAATAATTTCTTTGAGCTTGCGGTGCAGGAAAATACTATCAATTAACAAAAATGTCGAAAGGACCTGCTACTGATTGATTGATTCGGTAATTCATTATAAATCGGTTGGAATATCAGCGACGCCTCCTTTATCAACACTCCTGTTACTATCTGGCGCCATATCAAATGTCTTAATTCATTACCATATACCCCATAGGAAAGGAATTGCTGAGAACGGGTGATCCTTAGCGAAGTCACATTAAGTCAAGGGACATGGAAGAAATTATTACAGACAGGTCTTGAACTCAGAGTGTCTTATTCACAATACTTAAGGAAAATCGGATATTACAACACCTTACGATTTTATGACCTATTCAAACAGCAGTTGTCACCTACCCAGATTCAACACATATTAGACTAGAGAGGGCTATTATCAATACCTGTTGTGCTATATGTGCAGGATTAATTCTCCAAATCTTAAGCACTTTCATTTTAACTAGTAATGTATGGCGGTTTTGTATTTTTTTAGACTTAACCAAGCAAGAAGACTAAGGTTGTATCTTAAGTACTAACTAGCCCAATAACTACTACTCAATTTAATTATATGATATTAATAAGCTGGAGTATGGCAATATCTTCTTCCGACAATAAAGTAGCTGTTGTTACAGGTAGCTCAAGTGGAATAGGCTATGAAACATCTATGATGCTGGCTAGTAATGGTTTCCTCACATACGCGACAGTGAGGAATCTTAACAAAGGTGAGAATATAAAATCTAATGCAGGCAAGGAAAACCTGCCTGTTCGCATCACTCAGTTAGATGTCACAGATGAGCTCTCAATCAATAACGCAGTACAAGCGATATTATCCGAAACAGGTAGATTAGATGTCCTAGTTAACAATGCAGGGTATGTACTTGAGGGAGCATTTGAACATCTATCAATGGATGAGTTAAAGGGACAGTATGAAACCAATGTATTTGGATTGATAAGAACAACTCAAGCAGTTCTTCCAATTATGAGAAAACAGAAATCCGGCACCATCGTAAATATTAGTTCAGTAGCTGGGAAGTTTGGTTACCCAGGTGGGTCAGCGTATGTTAGTACAAAATTTGCAGTTGAAGGCCTAAGCGAATCGATGGCCTATGACTTGAGCCATTTGGTATAAAGGTGATCATAATAGAACCAGGAGTAATAAATACGAATATCTTCAGTAGCGTGGTAGTTGCGAAGAAATCTAAAGATCCGAATTCTCCTTATACCGAGATAACACAAAAGATGGCTTCTGCGTTTGAAGAAATGATGAAAAATGCTTCATCACCTGAAGTGGTAGCTAAGGTGGTTCTTGAAGCTATTACAAATGACAATCCCAGCCTCAGATATTTAGCTGGAAAAGATGCAGAAACATGGTTGAATGCTAAAAGAAATATGACTGATGAAAAGTTCTACAAAATGATGAAACAAAATCTGATGTAGAGAAAATCGATGCACCACCTTCGAAAAACGAACCGAATTGTTGTCAATTTTTCAAATCAATAGAACATATGCTTACCCACTTCCCACACTGATATTCGAACTCAAGTTAGTTATACCCTTAATCCCATAACATGAGAGTAGTATTACGTAGGTGCAATATTCAGAACTTAAGGAAAATACAGTAATTAAGACTACGTCCTCTCTACCTCTAACATCATGTCCAAAAGTAATTAATAGATATGACAGCAGTAGTACGCTGGTAAATTCTAGTAGAATGGAAATACAGATTATGATTATGAGAATCTTGTATTGTAAATCAGAGCACTAGTAGGATTATAGTAATATTTTATAAAATCCATATTATATAGCAATGAAATATACTTTTATTGATTTTGGTTCGCGCTTGTGTTATAGCATTGGTTTTGCTTTTTCCATTGTCTTTTTCCACAGTTCTTAACTTACTCTCTATTCATTATACATGGTTAGCCGGTGATGTTCAAGCTGAATCAAAACATCATCATAATTCTAGCAGCGACCACTCCACGAAGGGCGCGGGTACACGACACTCTCACCAACTGATCCATTCGCTGCGAATTTGCTGCACATGGAATTCACAGGTGATAAATGGGCAGTTGACCTACAAAATAACAGGAGGAACGAAATCAGAGCGACAAGCAGTAAATTCAGCTGCCGATGCATGGATGAAGAGTGTAAATGGCTTGAGTTTGGTGCAGGTCACAAAGTATAATCCTGCGGACATAATTATTGGATTTCAAAGTGCGGCTGAGCACAATAGTGGTAATGGCATAGGTACGACTTCTACATTTGGGGATACGGTCGGACAGACATCTACGTATTTTGACTCAGGTGGTCATATTGCTCACGCAGTAGTGACCATAGCAACAGCTGCATTCGGAAATAACATCGCCTCATCACAATTGAAGCAAATAGCTATGCATGAGTTGGGTCACACACTAGGCTTGGGCCACGCGAACTTCGGAGGAGACCTGATGTCTCCAGTTATAAATCCGGGGACAGACGGAATATCCAAATGTGACATTAATGGTGTAATGCATGCTGAGCAATGGCTTGCAGGAGCTGGCGTCAATGGAACTCCTACTCTGCCACAGGTGGAGCAGGTGAATTGCTGACTTCCTCGCAAGGATAATAATGCGCAAAGCTGACATGACTACATTCCGTTACTTCCATACTAAATGCAAGTATGTAATATTGATCCATAGCTGATGATAAAAGAATGTCTCCCGGTGGTAGTGGTTGACTAGAATTGAGCCATCGAGAGAAATCTGTTGAAAATAGATGATAAAGGCATAAATGGTGTACCTACTTGGAAAAGGCGTTGGCAGCCATCTTCCCGCTGAAGCATTACTAAAAGCTAATTTCTATACTACCTAGATGGCACCTAAGCAAGTTCTACGAACACTCCGTTTAATGGAGATCATTGTCCGAATGTATACTACTTGTGTGTGGCGTAAATCTTTACTGGCTCGATTTTTGCGACAGACTGAACGGGTAGATCTGCATATAGTGTTAGAGGCAATATCAGTACGAAAAGGTGAGTGGAGTCAAAGTGATAGGAAGTTTTGACCGATGAGCATCAAAAGATGGCTTAATTCTCATTGGGACCAAAAGTCAACAGATATTGCGAGGCTTAAATGGTCTAATGGGTTACAATGCAAGCATAACAAACCTTGGTAAGCGTTTCCTTCGAGCAATATTTACATTTGAATATTTTCCATAGCCTCTTAGTCAATTGTCATTATATCGTAGCGACTCTATCCATTAATACTGTTTTGTCGACTTTAAATTTCTAAACATTTCTTTAGATTCCAACTTAACCCTCTACAAGAAATGGAAGAATAAGTGACGTATTCATACAGACAAGATTATAATAAATTAGCCAGATTTCTCTAATCACAAAATCGGGTCTTCACTATTACTAAAGTGAACTAGATCCATTTAAGATTTAGAGGATCATAAGCACGAGGATAGGCTAGCTTTTGGTACAAAAAGATAACGCGATAAGGTGGTGAATCTTTAACAGGAAATAATTTATGTAGTCAGCAGAGTTCCTATTGCTACCAGCTCCCTATTTTAAGTGGTTTGAGTTTAGGAAATAGATATAACGCAGTAAGTTTCTATCCACCTGTCGGCCTTCTTATCTATTTCCAATACGCCAAGTACACAACTCTGGTTAGTGGTACCATTTAAACGATATCTGAGTTTTGTATCGTTTTGGCTTTTCTCAACACTTTTTGCAATCCAGCCTTTAGATTTTCCATCGAGATACTCAATTTGATATCGATATTGCTCTTTCGCTTGTCGTTATTTTCACTGGCTTTGCCATCTTTGGCTGTCGAAAGATGTTCCTTAATGGCTGCCAGAGCAGCTGCGTTTATCGCTGCAGCAATGTCAGCACCAGTACACTTATCCGTTAATTCAACTAGCTCTTCAAGATTGACATTGGGATTAAGAGGCTTCTTTCTTAAATGAATATTTAGAATCTGCCTCCTTGCATCTTTATCCGGCAATGGAACTTCTAATATGCGATCAAACCTTCCAGGTCTCAGTAAGGCTTCATCAATAATGTCTGGTCTATTGGTTGCTCCAATCACCACTACTCCTTTCAAATCCTCAAGACCATCCATCTCCGTTAGCATCTGGCTTATCACCCTTTCTGTCACATGTGAATCTTCTGACTTGCCCCTTCGTGGGGCAATCGCATCTACCTCATCAAAGAACACGATACATGGAGACGCCTGCCTTGCTTTGCGAAAAACCTCTCTTACTCCCTTCTCTGATTCCCCGACCCATTTCGATATAAGTTCAGGCCCCTTAACACTAATGAAGTTGGACTCGGAAGTTGTTGCTACTGCTTTTGCAATCATAGTCTTCCCCGTTCCAGGCGGTCCGTAAAGTAAGAGTCCTTTAGGTGGAGCTACATCGGCCTCTCTAAACAAATTTGCGTGCTTTAATGGCCATTCAATAGCTTCTGATAGCTCTTCCTTGACTTCGGCTAAACCACCTATTTCGTCCCATTTAACATTAGGCCTCTGAATTTGAACCTCCCTCATTGCTGAAGGGTGAACTTCTTTCAGTGCATTTTGAAAGTCGGTATTTGTGATTTTTATCTTGTTTAGGACTTCAAATGGAATCTTAGTTTGCTCCATATTAATTTCTGGGAGTATTCTACGCACTGATCTCATGGCTGCCTCCTTGCTTAGTGACTCCAAGTCAGCGCCTACAAACCCGTGAGTTATCTTCGATAGATCTTCTAAGTCTACGTCATCTGTAAGTGGCATCCCTCTGGTATGAATTTGCAATATTTCTAGTCTGCCTTCTTGATCTGGTATTCCGATCTCAATCTCCCTGTCGAACCTGCCCGGTCGTCTTAGAGCGGGATCAAGTGCATTAGGCCTATTACTAGCACCTATTACGACTAGTTTGCCTCTAGATTCGATGCCATCCATTAAAGTCAAAAGTTGTGATACTACTCTTTTTTCAACGTCACCAGAAACCTCTTCTCTCTTTGGAGCGATGGAATCTATTTCATCGATAAAGATGATTGATGGAGAATTTTCTTGTGCCTGCTTGAAAGTTTCTCTAAGACGCTCTTCGCTTTCTCCATAGAACTTGCTCATTATTTCTGGTCCACCGATGGAATAAAAGTTTGC
>NZ_QURE01000086.1:8271-9270 GCF_009898475.1 Nitrososphaera sp. AFS
GCTTTTGCCAACAAGGTCTTGCCGGTTCCAGGAGGACCAAACAGTAATACTCCTTTGGGAGCTTCTATACCGATTCTCTCAAAGATCTCTGGATGACGCAAAGGTAATTCTATCATCTCACGAACCTTTTGGACTTCGTTTTTAAGGCCTCCAATGTCCTCATAAGTGATCCTCGGGACTCCTCCCCCTTTGATGTCGGACTTCGCTACTCCTATAATATACTCAGTATTCGCGTCAAGGACTATTGCGGTATTACCAGTAGAAAGTGGAGATGTGTTAGTTATTATGAAACCAATTTTTCTTCCCATGATATTTACAGGGATTACATCTCCTTTAGCGACTGCACGGCCTTCAAGTAACTCTGGCAGGTAATCTTCTAGACCTACGATACTGAGTTCCTCAACTGGAGCAATAATGACCTGCTCAGCCTTTGCTATATTGGAAACTTTCCGAATCGTTATCTTATCATCTATGCCCAAGCCAACGTTGCTACGAGTATATCCATCAATCCGTATTAACCCAGATCCATAGTCAGTAGATTGTCCCGACCATAATAGAACAAATGTCTTCTTCCTTCCAGAGATCTCTATTACATCACCAGTAGACAATTGCATTTCTTCCATAATACTCCTCTACCAACAAACTTAGGATTTGTCTCTGCTATTTTTAATGAAACTTTTTTATCATGATCAACCTTTTCGTTATCAACCATTTTTACTATTTCACCCCACAAAACTCACATTCAGATTCAGATTCAAATTCAAAACAAATAGAGACGTTTGTACTTTCTTCCCTCCTTCCTTCATTATTCGACCTTTATTGCTTTACCCTTTGGCTTAGAAGCTTCTTTCAATTTTATCTTAAGTTCTAGTATCCCGTTTGTGTATATCGCTTTTGCAGAATCTGCTATCTCAACATTCAAAGGTATGTCAGTGTGATATTTCTTGTCTCCTTTTTCTGCGTGTATGCTAACGTATTTATCTGCCAGGTTAACCTGGA
>NZ_QURE01000087.1 GCF_009898475.1 Nitrososphaera sp. AFS
ACAACAACAACAACAATGGAAATAGCATAAAGGTAGACCAACAGGTCAATCAACTAAATGCGTGTAATAGCACAAGTTCTGAGCCTACGTTAGTCAGAGGTGCTATGAGCACTGACAATGGTGGAAGCGGTAGCAGTACTCTATGCTTCAATACTGGTAGTAATTCAGCTGACATACACGGTGGCATGCACAGATAATCGTAAAGTAACGAATTAGTATTCTCCCCCACTCTATTTTTAGTTGTTTTGTCAGAACAAATTTTCTCAGACTCCTAAAAATTCATTCAGCTAATAAGGATTATAAACCGTGACAGGTTAAGAATAAAAGTCTTTGTCTATTATTAATCCGAAAATAGAGGTAGAAACAACACCCAACTCAGTTGCCAAAGTATATGAGAAATTACAAAATAAGATTTCAATTAGACAAGATGCTACAGACAGACCTCTAACACTTAGTGAAAAAATTCTCACAGGACATCTCTATGAAAATATAGATTTTAGTTCAGCTGATGCTTTCATTAATGGTAAGAGTTATGTTCTTCTGAATCCGGATAGGGTTGCATTGCAGGATGTAACTGGGCAAATGACGATTCTCCAATTTATGCAAGCCGGCCTAAAACATACCGTTGTTCCAACAACAGTTCACTGTGACCATCTTATTCAGGCAAGAGTAGGAAGTGGCCCTGATACAGAGGCCGCGCTTTATGAAAATAACGAGGTGTACCAATTCCTTGAATCGGCATCAAGAAAGTATGGATTGGGATTTTGGAAACCTGGAGCAGGTATAATACATCAAGTGGTTCTAGAAAACTATGCTTTTCCAGGAGGGTTAATGATCGGAACAGACTCGCATACTCCTAATGCAGGAGGGCTAGGAATGGTCGCAATGGGTGTCGGGGGACTTGAGGCAGCAGAGGTAATGGCTGGTATGCCCTGGGAATTATTGTATCCTAAACGCATCGGCGTGTATCTTACTGGAGAGTTGAATAGATGGTCCTCTCCCAAGGATATTATACTTTATGTGGCATCAAAGCTCACGGTTTCTGGAGGAACCAATGCAACAATAGAATATTTTGGACCTGGAGCTAAAACCATAAGCTGCACGGGAAAAGCAACCATAACTAATATGGGTGCAGAAGTTGGTGCTAGTTGCTCAATATTCCCATATGACGAGAGGATGGAAATATATCTTAGAGCAACTGGACGAAGAGAGATAGCTGAGCTTGCGAACAAACATATTGATTTACTAACTCAAGATCCACAGATAGAAAAAGAAATATCTGAAAACCGACAGAATTCGATAAACTTTTTTGATCAATTAATAGAAATCGATCTTTCTAAACTTGAGCCATATATTGTTGGCCCTCATACTCCAGACCTTGCAAGACCGATATCAAGGATGAAAGAAGATGTAACGAAGAACAAATATCTTGACAAAATTTCAGTTGCTCTTATCGGAAGTTGCACAAATTCTTCATACGAAGACATGTCACGAGCAGCGAATATAGCGGAACAAGCAAGAAAAAAAGGAATCAGAACAAAAGTACCCTTACAAGTTACGCCAGGATCAGAAATGATTAGAGCCACAATCGAAAGAGATGGCCAGATGCGATCACTTAAAGACATCGGCGCAAATGTACTTGCAAATGCATGTGGCCCATGTATAGGACAATGGAGCAGACCTGAATTAAAGAAAGGGGAGCCTAATGTCATTGTTACATCATATAACAGAAATTTTCCAGGACGTAACGATGGAAGAAGGGAAACAATGAATTTTATAGCAAGTCCAGAGTTGGTCACGGCTCTTGCATTGGGAGGAAGGCTCTCATTTAATCCACTTACTGACGAATTGATTGCAAATGATGGAACAACATTCAAGCTAGACCCTCCTAAAGTAGCACCTGAAACCCCAGAAAATGGTTTCAAAGATGCAACTAGTAGTAGTGTCTTTGTTGCACCAGTTAATGATCCTTCCAAAGTAAAGGTAATAATTAACAAGGATAGTCAGAGATTACAAAAACTACAACCATTTCCAAAATGGGATGGCAAAGATTTTGAGAAATTACCAATATTAGCAAAAGTAAAGGGTAAATGCACAACTGACCACATCTCCCCCGCAGGACCTTGGTTAATGTATAGAGGATATTTAGACAAGATAAGCGATAACTTACTTCTTGGTGCTGCAAATGCTTATCACGACGGAGAAGTAGGAAGCGGCAAAAATATTCTTAACGGTAAAACTGAGTCATTTTCTCATATTGCTAGAGAGTACAAAGAAAGTGGTCTGAAATGGGTCATAGTAGGAGATAATAATTATGGAGAGGGCAGCAGTAGAGAACATGCTGCCATGACTCCAAGGTATTTAGGATGTGCGGCTGTAATAGCTAGAAGCTTTGCTAGGATACATGAAACCAATCTCAAGAAACAAGGAGTACTAGCATTGACATTTGCAGATCCATTGGATTATTCCAAAATTATGGAAGATGACCGGATTAGTATTATCGCATTAAATGATATCCCATCAACTGTGTTTTACATCACGTTGACGGGAGAGAGGAAGAAATATCTTTATTACATTCTTACAATCAATCTCAACTCATTTGGTTTCGGGCAGGTTCCGCCCTTAATATGCTCCGTTCGACAGAAGCCAATTAACAGCCTATCCCAATCAGCAGATATACCATAAGAGGTAAAAATAGACGTGTTCAAATACTATTAACTAGTAGTATTATCAGAAGAATCGCTAAGACCGATATAGTAAAAAATATAACGCTACCATAAAGAGTAACACACATTTAGCAATAGCAGCAAAAACGATGATATCCCTTACCTATATTACTACTAGAGAACTATTATATAGATGAGCTACGTCCTATAATACTTATACAATATTCTACAAAGAAGTCGCATTTTCGTACTCTTCGGATAAGAGTACTCGTACAGATCTCCTAACGCTCCCACGTTTCTTTACCTTATATAGAGTATGGAGAGACTTGATATTACGTAGGTATTTAGAGTATAGGCCATTTCCTTTATTGCTGCTGTTAAGGCCTGAATATCTTTTGATTTTGAGTTTTCTAGAGCTATTGCTATGCTGTTAAGTGATTGAGATTGAGGTTCAATTATGGCTCTAACAGGGACGAAATCCTTGTTCACGTGTCTATATATAGAAACGACGCATATAATAACGTTGCCATTTACAGCAACGTTTGTTGGTAAGGATTTCAGAATATAGATATCTATTAGTATGTCAGCTTCTAAAAAAATGGTGATATGCTAAGTAAAGCGGAATTAAAGTTTTTGAACGACCTCAAGAAAAGAAATATAAAGAATTATGATAACAGTTATTTAAGGACTCTCAAACACAGAATATTAAAAAAGCATAAGCGTCTAACTTATGAAGCATTATTGATCAGTGAAGTGTTGGATGAGTTGCATGCTATTTAGAGATGTGATATTGCGCGTTCATCACTCTACTGACTTGTAGCTCGATTAAACACTTATCAATGATTATCCGTTGTAATGATCATTTGGGCAAGAGGTGAGGGTTTTAGATTTCAAAAACATCCGATCCTGTGGCCGTAGCTTCTTCTTTTTGCTTAGGATTTACTTCATCAATCTTTCTTGCTAGTTCAATTAGTTTTTGGTTAGCAAGTATACGGTTAAACTCGTCAAACTCTGAAGCAGACCGAATGACAATACCCCTCTTCTTTGTAGCTGAACCAGTAGCATCAACTGGATTAATTTCAATAGCAATGGAAGCTTGTCTAGATCTAGAGGAGGGCAGCTTCAAAAGGAAAACCCCAGGTAGATTGGTTGGTCTTCTTTCCCAGTCCCTAGACCCACTGAGAAAACTCGCTAGTTTATTCTCTACCGACAAGGTGATAGACGATTAGAGTCACCATAGTCATATTTCTTGTGGAAAATAAGCTCTTTCAGTTTCTTATTTGAATTAAGCCACTAGGATATTGTAAAGTAATAAAGTCAATATTAGGATATGTTCTTTATAATATTTGATACAGGCTCTATAATTGCACCGTAATTTAGCTTCATATAATCTAAACCAGCCAGATGATCTTCTGCGGTAAAGGCTTGGACACCATCCTCTGCAACTATTATGTCGTATCCTCTTACAAAGGCGTCATATGCAGTGTGCTCAATACATATGTGTGTATGAACTCCTGTCATTATAATGGCATCAGCACCTTTTCCACCATTGATGTTTTGAAGTAAGCTATCTAAAGAGGTTTCATCAAAAGAACTATACCTTCGCTTTGGTACTATATAGTCATTTGAAGCTGGTTTAAGCTCATCTATCACTCGTGCACCTTTTGTGCCTTTCATCGCATGCGCACCCCATAGTTTAAGCTCATACTCATCTGTTGGGAGATGTTCGTCATTACAATAGAATACTGGTATATCTTTCTGTCTTGCTTTTTTTAACAATAAACTTATCTTAGGTATTATCTGTGCGGCCCTAGCACTTTTCAGCTTTCCATGTATGAAATCATTTAACATATCGTTTACCAAAATCACATACCTGGTCTCTCGACTGATTTGATCAGGTTCTTCTCTCTTATTTCCCTCCCTCAACGATGGTCTCGCTTTTGCCAGAGCTTGATATATACTAAACGCCATTTTAATAAATCGCCTAACATTATTATAGTAACGACATACTCAAAGTGAGTTAAACTATTCAGATTATCTTGATCGCTAGTAATTGTTGATCGTAACTGGACAAAGAAATCGAGGGCCCGACCATTCTCACTGCCGTAGAACCCACTTTAAGCTTGTTAACTGCCAATTTGTCAAGCAATTTTATATCCTCTAGCATGTTCAAATTAATTACATAAGATTTTCATAATCAGGCCACTTAAATATGCTATCTGGCCTTTTAAGTGATGGATTTACTTACTGTCTATATATTGTTATATTTTTATTTTTATTTTATTCCTATTGATATATTTTAACGATTTTAGCGATTGAATTATTATCTTAGACATCCCAGATTAGGCTTTTTTCGATATCCTATGATTGACCAACAGGGCTACCAAAGTGGCAAAACTGCGATCGAGTTGATTCCGGATAGTTTGGATTTCCAACTGACCGTTAGTAATTTTTATCGTGTTTATCTATGAAAAGTATACTGATTTTCTTTAGCATTTTGTCATGCCTCAATGGACCTAATCTTCGTTTGAATATGCCATCTTTGACCGCAATACATAGAGCATTGAAAGTAGATCAATTCCTCATAAACATAGCCATTATTTTTTAGTTGATTTAGACTTTTTACACCAGTAATTATTTGCCACAAAATTGTAGATAGTATTTTATTGACCCTAATTATAATTCATGAAGAATCAAGGAAATAGGTGACGCAGATGCCTTCTCTCGCATTATTCTGAGGCCGATTTATGCGGAAAGTGAGAATGTTTTAAATTGTTTTATATATTCTAGATACGTCTTCATTAACTTTGGAGTGACATCATTTATCATCTGCAGGATTTTGTGATGATACTGCGTTCTGGATAATGCTAGGTTATACTCAAGGGATATATAGTTCAAATAGGATTCAATGAGTCTATTGGCCATTTCAACCAAAGGCATCATGTATTCCTTGCTCACTAGACCGCTATTTACATAGTCTTCCAGTATGTCTACCTGTTGTTTAACTAATCCATTACATGAATCAAATATATCATCCTGTATGCCAGATATTGCTTGAAGGTATTCGTATTGTTTTTTGCTTATTTTGTTGTATATGACAGAACAGGTTTTTGAGAATGTTTGGAAGGAATCATTGATATTGTCAACATCCTTACTAGGTTTACCCGATTGCAAATTCATTACCACTTATTATCATCCATATCTTAATATGACTATCCCTATAGTATTATTTATCTCAAATCCTTTATTCTGTCCTTCGTAATTCGTTCGTAAATAATCTCCCTACTCTACTTTAACGGGCTATAGAATCACGGGCGTATTAGTCTTGTACATCGATAAAAAGGCCTTCACAAGCTAATTGAAGACTAAGATATGCCAAAAGATGTTAAAAGACGAATAACAAAGGTTTTTTCCACACCTGCATCATAACGAAACGTCATTATAGTTGGACACTCAAAAAGTGACCTTTATGTGTTAGGAGTATCTACTCTGTCAGAGACATTTGGTAGAATTTGAATCTGTAATAAAAATAAAAAGACTGCTGAACAGTAGCTATAAAATCGAGAAAATTGAACCTCCGGTATTCGCATCAGACGCTGAAGTTAATATCGTAACAGTGACATTACAGTCTCCTGATGGTAAAAAGGAAATGATACGCGCATATAGAGAGGAATCTCAAGCAGTTAGGGACTATATCAGAAATTTTGTGCCATAAACTTTAGTTAGTGTGATTCTTACAAGCTCTTCCAATGAGAATGTCATTATAATGTCATCAATGATTTTCGAAGCAATAACAATAGGAGGTACTACTACCACTACTACTATATTGCTAAGTAATCCATTCTTTGTAAAAATTGGGTTAATCGGTCTATTCATAAACAGCTTGTTGTCTTCAGTGATTCCTATTCCTACTGAGTTGACAACATCTGGGCTATTATTAGCGGGTCAAAGTAAAATGGCGATATTTATAACACTAGTCAGTGGTTCAATCATAGGAGGCTTCATTGCATATTACATTGGTTATGGCGGCATCAGTTTTTTAAGACGGTTCCGTAAAAAACCAAATAAAAAAAGTGAGTATAGGGGCGCTTCATTGTTGAAAAAATATGGTTGGGTTATGCTTTTCATCTCTCCATGGATACCAATAATTGGAGATTATATACCTATTATAGCAGGCGCCTCAAAGTATAATCTTAAATTATTTAGTATCGCTATTGTTTCAGGCAAAGTAGTCAAAGGAGTTGCAATAGTATATATCGGCAGTTTGATTCTTCCATCGATCTTTCCCTCGGCAATGTCTCACACGTGATCTATTGACGGGTCTATATAACTATTAGCTACACTTGCTAGATAGGGGAATTAGAACATCACAGGAAGTGGCTTACAATATTTTGAAAAGCACTAATATTATTTTTCCATAAGAATCACCCTTGCATTGAGATCTAATTTAGGGATGTCACACTACAAATTTTGAAACTAAATTATAAACATAAAAGTATAAGTCTTCACATTTGGACATTGAATGGAAATGCCTGGTGGGCAGTCAGATAGAGGGAAAGATGGGGGAGGTGCTGCTGACACACCAGCAGACTTGTTACGTAGAACACTAGCTTCTTTGATCAGTGGCACTTCAGTGAATTCAAACCGAGAAAAAGTGGGGGTCTGGAGATATCTGGAGGAAGATATCGGCTCCTGATGGTATAGCCAGAATTTCTTCATTTGTGTCATTAACTGGCTAAGTTGAGATAAGTTAAAGCCAGGTTAAGACAGTTTGATAGTCACACCATGGCTATTACCGATTGATGCACCAAAAGGAAAGCTGAGCGGGGGTCCGTTCTGTGATTGGCTTGCGATTGCGCTATGAAGAGCCATCTTGAGCAGATAATGCGAGATTGAATGGAGTTAATTCGTTTGAATGTGCCTTTTTTAATGTTCCTCACTTGGAAATGCGATACTATCACTGATGTGTTATTACTGCACTCAAATTCTTTTGATAAAATATATCTGGTTCTAGTTCAAGAGCCACAATGACTCTTACTACTTTATGTTTTTGTTTGCTTTATCTTTCTCCTCTCGCCCTTTCCCCAGCCAGGGTCTCCAAAAGATGTCTAGCCAATTTGAACTTATTTTCTGTATATCTTTGTACAATTCATTCATCCTATCGTTGGCATTAATGAGTTCGCGATACAATTCATTCATCCTCTCAATATTCTTAATTGATTCGGTATATAGTTGATTGATTCTTTCCGTGTCCTTCATATACTCATTGTATCGCTGATTCATTCTCTCAAAATACTTAACAAATTCATTGTAGGTGTCACTTGAGCTCATATCACAGTATTGATGAATAGCATATGTGCGTCAAATATTTAAAATTTAAACATGCAGGTTTCTTTCAAAAGGGAAAAGATAAGCCCACATGGTAACAATTCTATTACTTGTCCTGTCACTGTCTGCTATGATGAGCTGGCTTGGCTGCTTACTGTGTTCAATGAACGAGTCTGAGGGTCCTATCCCCTGTATCCCTTAAGAAACCGTCAACATCTATAATAATATTCGAAAACCTACTATGGAATGTAGCGTTACTTGAGGTCAGGCTATATGTTCTGTATCTTTTCGTAGAGAGTGGTATTGGCGTTACAATCCAAATATTTCTGTAATCGGGTTGTAAGTATTCCAACCTTGGAATTTTAGCTAAATCTTCCTTATTTTTTATAATTTCTATGATAATAGATTTGCGAGAATTTCTCTTCAAGCTCTGTAAATTCGGTATGATTACATCAACCATCAGATCTTCTTTAAGTTGAATCTTCCTTTCAGATGGAAGAGTACACACAGTCAACATAAAATGAAGAAGTGCTTCGCTTACTCCTGCAAGTGTTTCATTCCAGCTGTTTATCTTTGAATTACTATTACTTATCCTTGGTATGCACCTACTCATTATGCTATCGATATACTTTTCTGAGAGGTTTATGTTTGACGTTGTATCAAATCTAATTCGTTCCTTTCCAATGTCTTCTATAGTCGAGTATAAAATATTCTTTACTTCTTCACCACTAGACATCTTGGATTAATGGATAGGATGATCAAATAGGTTTATATCGCTTAGCCTAAGATGTTTGGTCACTGATAGGCAGATCTTTTCATAATAATGGTGAAATATGCAGGAATTATAATCCAGCGATCCCATTGTACGATGAGACAAAGATAGAGTTTAACGTTTCTTAGTTTTGTCCGAACCTGGTGAATGGCTTGTGACTTTTGCCAACATATCCGCTTCAGATCAAATACATGCAAGAGTTGCTAAAACACTTACAGCTGACATACAACTCGACATGTCAACCGATGAATCCAAAAAGATGCTAAAAAGACACGCAAATAGAAAAACGAATCTAGTAATCATTTATAGATGTAAGTAATTCAAACAGAAATGAGCCTATCATTAGCCGACGATAGATTTGCTCTGATGATCCAAACGTTTGCTCAAGAGATAAGCATCGCTTTGACTGGCTATGGGGGATGTGTATTCAAGTACGAGGGGGATGCAGTTATCGGACTTTTCCCTGGAGAATATGATCGGGTAAAGGTATGTAAAAATGTATTAAATTGCACATCTTCCAT
>NZ_QURE01000011.1:0-28592 GCF_009898475.1 Nitrososphaera sp. AFS
GGTTCATCATACCTCGCTTAGTTAGTGCATATCTTTCAGTTTCAAAAACTGTCGATAGATATCTCGAACTTCATCAATGGGCAGATATAGTGCTATGACTACATCTTCGAGATTTTTGCCTTTAGAGAATAACTTGATAGCCTGGTTGGTTTTAGATTTTGATTTAATATCATAATCATCACCTTTCACTTCTGTTTGGCCAGTTTCTCGTTCGATTTATATCGTTTAATTATTTTACCTATTTCGCTAAAAGACATGTGTACTTCTTTCATAAAATGTCTAATCGTCCTGCCCTGTTGGTATAGTTCAAGAACATACTGTTCTTTCTGATCCCTATTCGTATTTGGCTGCCGTGTCATTATATTATATAGATAAGTTCACAGCTTTTGCTATTTCCATCTATTATCGCTATATTACAAGCTGCTACAAGCAATTTTCCCGTTGTTACTAACTTGTTGTCTATTGTTACCTTCATGTTATCAGCTGCTATCACTACCTTTTCTATTATTACCACGGTATTACCACCTGTTTTCAGCTGCTACCACCTGTTACCATAGAAAATAAGTCGTGCGAAAATTACATACCCCTAGCAAAAATAATTTTAAAAATATACCACACTGCTAGTTCATTCTTTTTCAGCGTTGTACTCCGACAAATAGGGGTATTTAACGGTTACTGGCAAAAGCGGGCCTATTATACAATAAACTGCAAAGATAAGGTGAATAGATGTGTATTATAAGATTACATTCTGGAAAATGTGCCCAAGAACCAAGTCAATTATGCTATAGTAGACAGTGGTTTTATCATACTAAAAAGAGGAAATCTGTCTTAATGTACCCTGGTTCTATTATGATCACTTTTATACCAAATGATTCGAGTTCATAGGCCATTTATTCGCTTAGGCCTTCAACTGCAAATTTAGTACTGATATACGCAGATGCCCCAGGATCACCTTCCCGCTATTAAGCTAAAATTTACAATGATGCCAGATTTCTGTTTTCTCATAGTTGGAAGAATTACTTGAGTCGTTCTTATCAATCCAAATACATTGGTTTAATACTGTCGAGACACCTGCATAGTAAATTGCCTTAAGTGTCGCTTTCAAAGTCATTCAAATGAATCCAATTCTTTCCGAAGATTGCCCACAGAATTAAGTATCTAACCAACTCCTTAATGTTCACTGGCAAATGACTGTGTAGTAGCAAGTCAATTTTACTTTATTCCCACAGAAACGACTGACTATGTAGAGGACGCCCACACAGGTCACACCATTCCGATTGGCATTGCCAATAGCACCGCATATGATATATCATACCCATGTCGATAGTTCTTACAAAGACTACGATCAGAAGAAAGATTCTGCCTGGGTGAATCTCCAGAGTTCCTTAGATTGCCTAGGTTAAGTAAGGTAAGAATAAGGGACTCGTTATCTGTGAAATACAGACTAGAGATTCAAGTGTCAGATTTATCCTTTTTAATTTAAGCATAGCTGACCTTGACAGTACATCTTTACCTGATCCGTTATAGAATATACTAACTAGCCAGTGTTAAAAGCAACACTATATACTTGTCGGTTAATATTACTGAATCCAGTTTCTTCAAACTAATATGAATAGCTTGTCAACAGAGATATTGTGCGTTGGATACGAATTGCTTTCAGGCTCAGTACTCAATAGCAATGCTCATTGGATATCCCAGAAAATATTTGAGATTGGCGGGATTGTCAAAAGGATCACAGTAATAGGGGATGATGTAAACGAGATAGACCAAGCAGTAAAGGAGGCAATCGCAAGGAAACCAGACTTGTTAATTATTTCTGGTGGACTTGGTCCAACCTATGATGACAAAACTTTACAGGGTGTGGCTATGAGTCTTGATTTAGACCTAGCCCTAAATGAATATGCAGTATGCATGTTGAAAAGAAGCTACGCGTTGTCAAAGAACTCCAAGGTCAATGAAATCCGCTTAAAGATGGCCAAGATTCCTGTGGGATCAAAGCCACTGCAAAATCCCGTTGGTTCTGCACCTGCAGTACTAATAGAGAATGCTGGTACGACAATAATTTGTCTGCCAGGGGTTCCCCAGGAGATGAAAGCTATTTTTTTAGAGAGTATTGTTCCACTGATTGTAAAGCAAGTTGGAAATTTTTACATTATTGAATCTAATTATGAAGTTTTGGGCGTTAGCGAGGCCATGCTTGCTCCCAAAATATCTGAGATAATAAAATCTAACTGTGCAGGAGCATTATATCTTAAAACACATCCATTGGGTCATGTGATTGTCAACAACAAGAACCAAACTCGATTGCGTATTCAAATCGTTTCAAAGGGTGATAATAAAGCAGAAGCTCAACGAGTTGTTGATTATGTTCATGCGAGAATTACTGCAGAAATCTCAAATTTGAATGGTATTACAAGCGAAACGTCGATAAGAAAATTCCATAGTTAATAACTACTTCAGTCCTCGTTACGATCTCGTGTGCTAGACCAAATTGCGAGTGGACGACAGACTAGTTAAAATTTGTCTGGTTTCATTGCAAACTCTTATTCAAGTAATGAGGATATTCAAATTAATGTCTTCATTACTATTTTATTTGGACTATGCGTTCTAAAGCTCCGAAATTCTATTCACAAGATGAGTTGAGCAAAATAGTCTGTGTTCCTAGGAAGGCTATTTTATTTTGAATGTAATATGATTAACCCTAAATGAGACTCCTTGCTCGTACAACCCTTTAGACATGCTTTGGACTAGTCCATTTTGTACCGCATCGAGTCTGTTCTTATCATTAATTATATCCGTAGGTACATCAACTTCTATTCTTAGCTCCAACTCAGCTTTTCTAGAATCCACCATTGAATGATTTCTTGTGCATAGTTTAACTAATATATCTGAATGGACTTGCATGGGTTATACCAATATATACTAAAATAAGTTAGACAACAATCTAGAAGTGGTGAAGCAAGTCTATTTGATTAGTGAACCCAGAAAGTGAAACCCTATCTACCTATATTCTTAGAAAAATTTGGAATTTCTTTGCCGTAGATGAATGGCATCTTGCTATCGACCCCTGTAACGCATTCCTCGCAAATTTGTACTCAAGATAGTATCTTTGTATTGAAACTTAGTATGCGTAGTCAGGGCTGCGTAGTGGACAATGCTCAGAATGCACGTGAGATGCTCCTCTGGCGGTTACATTTCCTGTATACTCTCCTGCCACCTCCAAGACGTCATCAAAATCAGATATTTCTTTCAGAATCTCGAGAGTTAGCTTGTGATTTGCGACGAAAAGAGTTCCATTTTCGTACACAGCAGGAATCATGCCGGTCTCCTCGAAAATGAATTGTTTAGCCACCTCAGGGTTGACGCCTGTGCGTGTGAATACTCCAACATATATATAGGCGGTATCTGGGGATTCTTCAGAGATCTTCTTAGAAGATCGTCAATCAAAGAAGGATCAGATTTCGGGAAATAGGTGCTATATAATGTCTCCAAGCCTGAATATACTCTTTTAATTTCACTTAACTTCTCAGACATTTGAGTTCACCTTTCAGCTAATGAAGAAATTCGCGGTAATCGGAAGTAGTTCAATTTTCTAATTTATCAAACAGTCATTCTCCTCTATAAATACCAAACAGGTTATCAACAACTTACCTCTCAAAACATGCTGATTTCAGAATACCATCCATGAATAAAAGCGAATCTGAGGGGAGCTATCGGCAAGCTCGGGTTAGTTAATTTCGTCATCTGACATTGTCAATCCGGCCAAAGTTACAGACAATTTCTGGACAGGAAAGGCCCACTTTTGACTCCCCAGACTAGTTCGCTAAGACCCCCCCTATACGTAATTGGATTCAAATTTAAAAGACTGTTGGGAGAATCAACAATAACAGATACGGAAGAAGTACAAAAATCAATAACTAGTTACTTAGCTAGCTATAGATATTTATGCTTTCATGTAAGGTCAGTGAATCAGACTAATGGAATGGTAGTCGATGACATGTATACAAGAGTTTGTAGTAGCGATCAAATTAAAGAAGATACTATGAACTTCTTCGTAGTTGATCATATTGAGGTAATTGTGGGAAGAAAAGGTGGCAAGTTATTTGCCTTTAATAATTCCTGCCCGCATAGAGGGGCTTCGCTGTCGAAGGGTGAATTGAAAGACACTAGAATAGTCTGTTACATGCATGGTTATGAGTATGACGTCTTTACGGGGAAGCTCCAAAATATGAAGTCTTGGAAAAAGGAAACTACGTGGATGGAGCAGAACCCTGAATGGAGAAAGTCAGGCAATCTAATTATCTACAGTGTGGTTGAAGAAAATGGAAATATATTTCTAAGCATATAAAGAATGTCATTGTTTGGGCAAATTTTTGTTTTGGACGTTTCTACTGCTCTAGGAATAACCCTTTTATAGCTGTATAATGCTAAAGGCTTTGATAAAGGATTTACGGCTGACTTGGTAAGCAGATAGACGCAGCAAACTATTCAGATATTCCGTAACTTTCCTACTAAAAGAAAAAAGCGAGAAATAAAAATGACAAGGACATTTCAAGAATTAGGAGTTAGTGCTAAGATTATTAAAGCACTCAACGAAAACAAATTCCATACCCCTTTTCCAATACAAGAGGCAGCTATACCTCTTATTGCAAAAGGTGTTGATGTGATAGGCCAGGCGCATACGGGAACCGGCAAAACAGCAGCATTCTCATTGCCAATCTTGGATAAGATTAAACCTGCCGGTTCAATACAGGCTCTTATACTTGTACCAACGAGAGAACTGGCAGTGCAGGTAACAACTGAGATACATAAGTTTGTGAGATACACTTCCATTAAGTGCGTTTCTATCTACGGTGGTCAAAACATTGGCCTTCAACACGATCTGTTGAAAAGGGGAGCCCAAATAGTTGTTGCTACTCCAGGAAGATTGATTGATCATCTGAAGAGAGGCTCAATCCAACTTGATGATGTAAGGTTCGTCGTTCTGGATGAAGCAGACCGGATGTTGGATATGGGATTCATAGAAGACATAAAGTTCATCTTATTTTATGTGAGCGAAGAGCGACAGACATGCCTTTTCTCCGCGACTATGCCCCAGGAGATTTTGAGATTGGCTCATGATTACATGAACGAACCAGAGGAGGTTCGGCTAAACGAGGATGAATTGAGCCTTGATACTATTGATCAGTCCTATTTGATAGTACACGAACGGGAGAAATTTAGGCATTTATGTTATTTCATTAAAAACCGAGACGAAAAACAGACCATAGTTTTTGCCGCAACGAAACAAAGAACCCAGAGATTGGCTTATGACCTGAAGCAGGAAGGATTTAAGGCAATAACAATTCATGGAGATCTTTCTCAGAAACAACGGGATATTGCAATGTACAGATTTAAGAATGGGAAGGATGATATTTTGGTAGCTACAGATATAGCGGCGAGAGGTATTGACGTACCAGCAGTAGGTCACGTAATTAACTATGACATCCCAGAAGACCCTCTTATTTATTTCCACAGAATAGGGAGGACTGCTAGAGCAGGCGCAACGGGAAAAGCCATCTCATTGGTATCTCAGGATAGAATCGATAATTTTGGGAGGATCCTTCGGCAGACTGAACAAGCCATTCATAAACTCAATGAAGAAATGGGCATAGAAGTTCCTGTTCACCAGCAGCAATATAGAAGGTATTCCCGCAACGCGTTTAATGGAGATTATCATCGAAGATCAGTCAGACCTGTGTATAACAGATCATATGGATATAATGGAAACAGATATCGTAATAATGCCAGCCCAAGAAACAACCACTTTGGTGGTTACAGCATGCGACGGGGTAGATTCGCATCTTACTCCCAAAGGCAGAACTACGGGTAGTATTGCCGGGAATTGGAATTCGAATGATTTGATCAAAATGAGACGTGGCTAAGAACTTATGGGCCGTTTACTAGATGCTGCTCCATTCAGTTGGTTTTTGGGTTAGTATCTTAAATATCAATAACTAACATCTAAATGTTAAAACAAAGCATTTCTTTGAATCCTTACAAATTTATGACTCTAAACGGTTCGAGACTGCAGGCATTTATTCACATGGTTTTCTTAGGGGAGTTATTTGTTTAAAAGGGTGCAGCTAGAAAACAATCGTATCGGGATTAGGTTTGAGGGTGTTAATCAGCACGTCGGTAACATGATAGAGGTCATTACAATGATAGTTGGATTGAAAAGTTCCATTTAAGCTAAACAAGGAGGTTGGATATTTGCCAGGTGGAAGGTTTAATGCCAACTACGACGGATATAACCCTTATATCATATATGTCAAAGAACTGTGAGATTTGTGGGTCTAGGTTCGGAGAATTCGTCTGTCCCTACTGTGATAAAACTGTATGCTCCTCTTGTTTAGTACAGGACAAGAGTAGATGCCTTAAGTGCGGCAGATTGAAAAAACCAGCATCTAGATTCATTAGGCGCAACCTCCTCTTTATCCTGCTTTTTGTCGGATTTTGGTTTTTTACTGCAGGTGTATATCCATTTCCATACTTCATGGCAATAGGTAAAGCATTGAATCCATCTATTATGGAGCCTATCTTGATAGCCACTGGCGTGATGGTGATCCCCTTCACATTTCTTGTTATAGCCTGGAAAAAGCGACCTTCTCCTAAATAGTACCGCTGTAATACGAATAAAAATCCATTTTTATGCTCGCTTGATTCCTTGTATGCCACAAATTCGAGTCTGAGCGAATCAACATCTAAATCTAAAACTTCCAAGCCACATTGTTTTCTGACTCTGGACATCTTCACAACGCTCATGTCAGTAGATACTCGAATTAAGAATTGTAGATCTAGCAAATTTATGATTTTTAGCTTCAGCACAACTTCACTAACTGGGCCCTCTGCTCAAGGTTTTGGTTCGGATGAGAAATTGCAGCTGAATAGGGGGCCATGCGCCGTAAGGAGTTCAATTAATTAAATATTTTCGTGAGACAAAGCACATTCAATATATATCCTCCTTTTAATTCATGATATCATGATATGTATTAACGCTAAACAAAATCATTTTCCCAACACAAAAAGTAAGTTATTATGCAAGGAAACTTATTGAGTGCTAGGGAAAAGCGATAATTGAAGACAAATGAATTCTTCTCATCCCTTCCCAATTCTTTATCAAGTGGTGACGATATTTTCCTCCCGGCTCGAGTGGTAAGAAAACTACTGAGATTTGCTGAAATTAACAACTCCGATATATTTTATGAGTTAGGATGCGGTTATGGTAGCATGGTGGCAATAGCTGCACGGGAATTCAATGCACGCAAGTCAGTGGGAATAGAGATTCGAAAAAAAATTGCGATAGAAGCCCGCAAGAAAATTTCGTTTATAGAGAACGCCGAAATAAGGATCGGTGATATTAGAAACGAACCAATTTCCGATTCAACTGTGCTATTCTTTTGGTTCACAGACCAAAGAATCGTAGAACATATGACGAAGAGATTTATGACTGAGTTGAAGTTGGGGGCACGGATAATTACAATCTTCTCTCCACTGAATCTAATGCTACCGTCTAAAATAGATTTTCCATTTTTTCTCTTTCAAACGCCTTTCAAGTTGGCTACAAGCTTGCAACAGCAATTGGAGTCAATTAACAATAAATCCTGTATCGACTTTGTTGAGTCATGGTCGATGGCTGAGAAGTATATCAATGAGTTAGACATAGTTCCTGGACAGCATCGTAGGTTCGTCAATATACTTCAGAGCATTCTCATTTGGATAAATGCATGGAATATCGGAGCTACATGCGAGAGTGAAGTACCGGCACCAGTGGATTCATACTTAGGGATACTGAGAACGTTCTTTGGTATAGACTTATCAGATTTAATCTCACCCACTCGCGACGTCAAATAATTTCTATTTTTCATCTGTCTAAACCGTATTTGCCGCATGTAATATATAATGCCCAAGAAAATGAAGGTTGCAGGGACTCCTACATCGATATCCAGGAATGATAAATTATCTTGCTCTATCTACGGGACGTTTAGAGACAGGAGTATTTAACACTATGAAAAATTAGATTTTTCATCCAAAAGTTTAACGTTAAAAAAATACGTGGGGAGGAAACTTGGATATCTGAATCTATGCTAGACAATACCCCTTCAACGGATAAAACTTTATTTGTATAATTCTTTTTTGTATTATACTGCGAGATAAGAATAAGTGACTTACATCCAAAATGCTTCCAATTTACACAAAAAAGGACTGATAAATCTATGCGTAGGCATATCCTCCTTGATTCTTACATTCACATTTTATTCACATCTCACACTGCAGAGTGGGGAAAACCTTGGAACGCTGGCACAGAACCTCAAGCCGCTAGCCTCAGCGGTGCTTTTAATGACGTTAGTTTCCGTAACAATTGCGGCTCATGGGATAATTAGTGTCTTCAAAGCGGTGCAACGAACTTCGAATCCCAACAGCCTGCTATATTACATCACTAATATATTCTCGAATAATAAATATTGGAAGATCATGATAATATCTGCATTTTTTTATGCAATGATTTTTGGGTTTTTGTCTCAAATCTTTATCTTCCGACCCGACATTTCATTCAGTCAGCAGGGAATCGCGATTCCATCAGCCAATCTAATAACGTGCTGTAACGTTCCTGGTTATGTACCTATGTTATCATTCTATATGACAGATCATTTTCTTGTCTTGATATTACCGCTAAATACCATCCTCGCGGTTATTGTTTCTGGATTAGTGGGTTTTAACATTGCTTTGGCATTCTCTACATTCGAATTGTCGAGGAAGTCTAGAGGTGCAGGTAAAGTATCTTTCTTAGGGAGCGTTGGTGCAGCAGTGGGCCTGTTTATAGGTTGCCCTACCTGTGCGGGTAGTTTGATTTCGGGAGTTTTAGGATTTGGCTTCGTCGGCAGTATTTCAGTACTGGCCTCTTTTCAAACTTTGTTTATAGGCTTCGCTATTCCAGCGTTGATATTCACACCATTTTTAATGGCTCGATCTATTCGACGTAACTTAACTTGTGCTAGCCGGGTTGAGCTGCCGAAATAATTTCTAGTTGGACTCATATTTGGGTTATGTGGGCAAATCTATCTCTACTATATGGAAGCTGACCGTTGACTAAAAACTATTCGGTATAAGGCAACATCTCTTGCTTCATCTCATCGCATCCATTTTAGCTAGCAACCAGGAGAGAGGTCCATGTTTCTCTTCGACTCTACGTGGGCTCACCTTGAGGCATCGGTTATATCTAATTAGGGCTTGTAGCACAATTCCGCATTCAGCCTGGAAATAATCTCTGTTATGCTACAAAAATAAGTGTTCAACTAGCGCATGAGACCTTTGGGATCAAATATCAAAGATTCATGCAGTTACAGGAAGCAGTCGAAGGATATTCTTACACAGCAATCTTATGCCGAACCATTTCACCAATTAATTAGTCACCGAGCCAATCAAGACACATCATGTGGCACGTCATAGGTCTTGATGTCATTGGTAGTGCAATACCTTACACTCAATATATGCTATTTAAGCTGATTTAAGCTGATCCACCTTGATACTCTTCGAGCACAAGGCAAGCACTTTATTGATTACAGTTGTTAGTTCCAACATACCTCTATCCGTTGGCAGTCGGACTGAAAGGTGACCGAGCATTAGAGAATAATTGTCAGTGCTATTAGGCTATCCAAAGATTCCAATATCACAGGTAGGTGTGTATTGCTCATTCATAGTATCAGTTAGGAAATACCGGATTTACTATAAGAATAACCAGAGACTGAAACATTCGAATTAGATGGTCACGACGGAACCATCTCGAATGGCTCCAGCTAAGACCCAAAAATGAGAACATTTTATAAAATGATTTAGGAAAGAAGGATGCTAGAATCTGTTCAAATGTCCAGCGCCTTTCTAACAATAGAAAGGTATTTGGTCTACTGAATCCATCAGGATCTTCATCATTGCTGCTTCTTAAGAGGTTCACTTTAAGAACACAGGATCCGAATGATGGTGACAGACGCTGAACCTTGAAAAGGTGAGAGGGTGAAAAATAATAGCAGAATCCTGATTATAGATGATGAGCCTGACATCACGTTCGCGTTCCAAAAGGGCTTGAGGGAAAGAGGCTTCCTGACTGTGGATACGGTAAATGATCCTCATGTTGCTCTAAGCTCTTTTCAGGCAGGCTCGTACGACTTGTTGCTGATAGATATTGTTATGCCGCAAATAGATGGCTTCGGTTTGTATGAAGAGATTAGAAAGTTGGACGAAAAGGTGAAAGTTTGCTTCATCACAGCTTTTGATGTAAACTACAAAGCTTTGAGGGCTGTCTTTCCTAGCGCAAACTCAGTAGAAGACATCGGTTGCTTCATAAAGAAGCCAGTAAATGTAGAAGACTTGGTAAAACATATTGAAGGAGAATTAAGCTAGTTTGCTATAATGGTAACACTAAAGATTGTAGTACGTTTAGAATGTCGGCCATTATAATGGATTGCGAGATCCGAACGTAGAATCCCATGGTGAAGAGACCGTCAGTGAATGTCCCACATGTCGTGGTAAAGGAGAAGTAGACAAAAAGGAATAATTGCATCGAAGCTATTTCGATGACTTTCTGAATAGCATACCCAGCTATTACACCAGCTCAGAATAACAAATGATCTCAAGTTCAACATAAGCACACATATTACAGCCGCCAAGCAAATTGGTCCAGCAACGAAACTACGAAAATTATGAAACAGGATACTTCAGGGGTCATACTGCAACCGGCTCGAGCCCCATTCGTCAGAACAATATACACACATAATCACACATAAGTAAATTCTATAATTTTTAAAGCCCTCTTCGAAACTTCTATGTATATGGGCCTAGTAACACTGATAGTAATTATTGTCGTCGTTTTGGCTATTGTGGGATTGGGGTGGAATGTGTTTGTTTCCGGGGTTTACAAAGGTGCTGAGAAGATCATGGTTAATATGAACAACAGTGTCTTAATAAAAAACCTTACCAAGAAGGCAGAACAACTGATCAATGGCCTAACGACAAATCGAACTTACGAACAAATACCAGGCAGTCATGATCGATTAACTAGTTCTAATGTGTAGGTTGCTATATGTGGACCTCAGAAAGGCTCCATTCACGCCGTGAATGACATTGGGAACTAAAACAAGAAATTCCAATAAATTTAAAGCCCACCCCATACCTGCTGGAGGATAGCGGAATTTTGAAAAGGAGATGTTCACAGTAAATGTCAAACTATGAGTTCATTATGAAACTCGCTCTTGAGCGAGGTTTTTATTTTCCGAGCTGCGAGATTTACGCAGACGCTCCTGCAGGCTTCTGGGAGTACGGACCTCGTGGAGTGAGCCTAAAGAACAAATTCATTGAACTTTGGAGGCGAGAATTAGTGAGACGTGATGGCATGATAGAAATTGATGGATCTCAGATTATGAGCAAAAGCGTCTTTGTTGCCTCAGGACATATTAGTAATTTTACAGACCCTATTACAAAATGTACGAAATGCGGTTCTACATTCAGAGCAGATAAATATATAAATGAAAAGGTGGGGTTGAACGTTCCTGAACGCCTTAACGATGAAGAATTAGACCAGATTATCAAAAAAAATCAGGTGAAATGCCAGAATTGTAATGGTGAATTTGGCAAGGTGAATCGATTCAACATGATGTTCAGAGTAGGAATAGGCCCAGCTCAGGAGGAAGCCTATCTCAGGCCTGAAACTTGCCAAACAATCTTCGTTGATTTTGCTCGAATTTTCAAGACTATGCGAGGTCGGCTTCCTATGGGCGTTGCTCAAATTGGCAAAAGCTTTAGAAACGAGATTTCCCCTCGACAAAGTCTGCTAAGGCTTAGAGAATTCTATCAGGCCGAAATTGAAGTGTTTTGTAACCCCAACAAGCTGAATAACATATCTAAATTTGATGAAGTGAGGGATGTTGTCCTAAATATCTTTAATGGAAGCGCATACGATCAAGTGACGGCGACAGATGCCATATACAAGGGCCTAGTCCCAAACAAATTAGTAGCATATTATCTCAGCCTATTAATGGAATTCTATTCTAAAACAGGCATTGATATGAGCCGAACTCGATTCAGACAACTCCCTAGCGAAGATAGGGCCTTTTACGCCTCAGTTGCATTTGATTTCGAGGTAGAAACAAGTATAGGTTGGCTTGAGCTAGTTGCTTGTAATTATAGGTCAAATTATGATTTAAAAGGCCATTCATCTACAAGTAAACAAAATCTAGAAGTAGTCGATCCAGCAGATCTAACAAAAATCCTTCCGCACATATTCGAACTTTCTATGGGGATCGATCGGAGCCTTTATGCGATCTTGGAACATTGCTACTTTGAAGACTTCGAACATGAAAATAGGCTTGTTTTGAAACTTAAGCCATATCTGGCTCCCGTATCTGTAGGCGTTCTTCCGCTCGTAAACAGGGATGGCCTGTCGCAAAAGGCAGATGAAATTTACACTGAATTGAAACAGGATTTTGACGCTTTTTTGGACGTATCGGGGTCTATTGGTAGGAGGTATAGGAGATTGGAAGAGATAGGGACTCCGTTTGCGATTACGGTCGATAGGACTACACTAGAGAACGATACGGTCACCGTTAGAGATAGGGACTCAATGGAGCAGATCAGGGTTGAAATCTCAAGTCTGCATAGCTACCTGCACAATGCAATTAGGTTGCCAAATAATCTGAGATCCTAACGTTGTAAGCAGCTGACTGTCACACTAATTAACGCAAATGAAGAATTGTCTTTTAAGAATACCCATTATCCAAAAGATGTTCTATAGCCAGAGTCTTGTACTAAATTGATCCATCCTTTCTTGAACCATAGAAACTCAGCGTCAGTTGTCTACGATACTGCCCAGTAAATTATATAAAAAGTTACTAGGGTATTCGTAATCAATTAGGCTTGACTGCAATCAAGCAAGCAAGAAATACTCGAGGTAAAAAGACTGTCATTAACGATGGTGATGTACCTCTCCCGGAAAAGTGGCTGGTCAGATTTAGAAATCCTCAGGGCTTGTTTTTTGTAAGACAATTTCACGCTCCTGGATTTTTCGAGGCTTATGATACAGTTATGACTTACGCAGAGAAACTGACCGTTGAGGTTCTGTGGTTCAAAGAAAAAAGGAATTGTGGATTAGAGTACCTTAGCCGCAATTTTCCACAGCTGGAATCCTTTTGCACGTATTGTAATAAGAAGTTTAATCATGCAGATCCTATCCAATGTGTAGACCTTGACTGTAATTTGGAATTTTGTTCACGGCAATGCGCACTAAATCATCAAAATTTGAGGCATCATCATAACCGAAGCTAAGTCCTAATTTTGCTTATAATTAAAGGTCTCCAAATCCAATCAACTTAGCAAGCCCTGCTCTTGCTATATAACAAATGAACCTTGTAATCAAATCCTCTTTACTCTAATTGCCTCTCAAAGTCCAGTGTTACAATTCTTATTCTCCCAGTATCGCCTCTAAACTGGGTCAGATATCTTGTCGTATATTCCTTAGGTGACGAATGCATTGTTTCCTTAATTGTAAATCCTAGAGACTGAAAGGATTGAACAAGCCATTGGACCCAAGCTTCGTACGCTTCGTCAGAAACAGGCTCAAGCAACTCATCAGTTAATTCAGTAACAAGTCGGAACAATCCCTGATTTTTCAATTTTAAATAAGTTGTTTTATAAAATAACTCCCATTCACTCTGTTTTGATTTATCTATGTAGCTAGGGTCTGGCAAGATACAGAGTATCTGATCGATAGTGCAGTTAGAGAATAGAGGTACAATTTCCTCCATAGGGGCATTAAATAAAATTACATTGCCGTTATCTCCCATGCGTGATTTTGCGACCTTGAACTCGTTCTTGTCAATCTCGATTCCTACATAAGTGGCTTTGGCATTAATGGGAACTAATTTGATGTCATAATTTTGTTGGGCTAACTTCTCAAGGAGAAGTCCATCTCCCATTCCAAATTCAACTATCAATCGTCTTGAAGATTTTAGTGCGAGGTCATGCACCATAATGCCCTCTGAGGACATTTATTAATAAGATAATCCTCAACGAAATTTTCTGAAACTTGTCGCCCTATGAAGGCTTCAGTAATCCTCCTTCTAAAAGCTGTTGAACTAGCTGTACGACTTCTTGTTCAACCTGTTCTCTGGGCAGGGACAACTTTGAAGAGAATTGATCTGTAAGTTCATTTATTGTCTTTTTCCCATCGCAAGTCTGCCAAAAATCTATGATCGCCTGGTTAACCATGAAGCCTTGTTCTCTTTCATTGAGAAGTCCTAGTGACCCATCCTCTTGCTTAATTAATTTCCCAATCTTCACAGGCTGATATTTCTCGTAATCTACTTGGAATCGTAGCTTAGGCTTTCCAAAACCCAGTTTCTCGCGTGCCATAGGATTCATTTTTTCTATGCTCCAAGGAGGATCCCACACAATTTGTACATCTATATTGCCTACGCCATTAATCTTGCTGACATACCTTTTCACGTCGTTGATTAAAGTGTCATGAAGCGGGCATCCGCGCGTAGTCATAGTCATTGCAATATCCACATTTCTCTTATCCTTAACCCGTACATCGTATACCAACCCCAAGTCTACTATATTTACAGGAATTTCAGGATCCATGCATTTTCGGAGGGCAGAGTATACTTCGGCCTCAGTAATTCGCTCTGTAGACATATAAAAGGCAAGACAGATATGCGATAAATACCTTCCGTACTTTTACAATGTTTCAACCAATTTTCTTTGACATTCTGAAAGTACTTGAGAAGACATCCTCAATCCTTCTTAGCAAATAGATCTAAAACTTTGTTCATAAGGTGGCGTTAAAACCCCTTTCTCAGTAACAAACCCAGAAATTAGTTCAGGCGGAGTTACATCAAAGGCGGGATTAAGGACTCTTACGCCTTGAGGGGCAAGCCTTACCCCGTTGATTTGAGTCACTTCTTCGCTAGGCCGTTCCTCGATAGTGACGTCTGAAAGGTTATTCTTAAAATCGAAGGTAGAAAGAGGGGCTGCCACATAAAATGGTATGTCGTGTTGGCTTGCGATCAGAGCTACCTGATAGGTTCCTATCTTGTTGAAAACATGTCCGCTACGCAAGACCCTATCTGCACCCACTATCACGCTCTTTATTTTTCTGCTAGCCATAGTATGTCCTACAGCCGTATCCGGAATTAGGCTCACATCGATCCCATCGTACTGTAGCTCAAATGCTGTCAACCTAGAACCTTGCATCACCGGACGTGTTTCGGTAGCTATTACATGCACCCGCTTGCCTGACTGGCAGGCCGCACGAATTACCCCTAACGCAGTTCCATATGCTACTGTAGCTAATGAGCCCGCATTACAATGTGTCAATACTACGTCTCGATCTTGAACTAGCACTGAGCCGTGGGTTCCAATTCTTTTGTTAATCTCAATATCTTCTTCAGACATTCTTAGTGCTTCTTCAAGAATTGCATGCTTCACATCTCCAACGTTATTCTGCTCTTTTGCTTTTTTCATGACACGCTCAAGGGCCCATGATAGATTGACTGCAGTAGGTCGCGTAGACTTGAGCGTGCTCTGAGCATTTTCGAGCTCCTTCATTAAAATATTTAGGTCAGAGGTACTTTCAGATGCTGCAAGTGCAAGTCCAAAAGCAGCTGCCACACCGATAGCAGGGGCTCCTCTGACCACCAAATTCTTAATTGCAGAAGCAACTTCCATGTAATGACTTAGCCGAAGGTATACAAGAGCATTTGGCAATTTTGTCTGGTCGATCATTACAAGGCGCCCGTTATCCCAAGAGACAGTTTTAAGTAATTGGGAATTTTCTTGGACTTTTTCTTCCATTTAAAGTCGATAACAAAATTATTAATACCCTATCTTATCTGTCTTACGTTTTTGATAATAACGAAATTTCAAATCCTGATTCCGCTTAGAAACGACGGGCGGCCCATACTCGGTTGTTGCCCATACCAATCATGCCATAATTGGAGTTGTCAAAAAATGCTCTGTTCAAAATACCTCTTCCGTCGTATATTGGTGCTCCATCAGTCTGCAAGGGAGTCAAATTACTGTATTGAGAATGGTCTGCTATTACCATTATGAGGTCTGTGTCTTTTAGTGCTTTTGCAAGGTCAGAGGTTAGGATAACATTTTGAAACCCATTTAACTTTGGATCGGACCTGACCAATGGGTCGTGAATGCGAATCTCTCTAATTCCAACTTTCTGAAGTTCTTTGATGACTTCATAAGTGGGAGACAAGCGTGTATCCGAAACACCGCCCCTGAATGCCATACCTAATAGGGTCACTGTTGCCTCTGAGGGCACAAATTCATTTTTCTTCTTATTATCAAACAATTTTATTGCCTCCTTCACACACCTTGCCGGCATTGCAGCGTTTATACTTCTTCCCACCTTGATCATTTCACAATCTACTCTCGCTTGAGCTGAGCTATAAAGGATGAACTGAGGATAGACAGGTATGCAAGCGCCGCCTACACCAACCCCTGGATTATGAAGGTGACAATATGGTTGTGAATTGGCAGCCTCCTTACATTCCCAGAAATTTACACCGATCTCTTCACAGTATCTTGCAAGTTCATTAGCTAGGGCAATATTTACATCTCTATATACGCCCTCCAATAGCTTTTCAGTCTCTGCAGTCCTAATATTGCTGACAGTAAGGACGCCTCTTTTGAATACCAGAGGATAAATCAGTTTTCCAACTTCTAAGCTTCTTTTACCCGCACCAGCAATTATCGCAGGGTATCTTTCCTCGATATCTAGTATTGCTCGGCCTTCGTATATTCTCTCAGGATTGTACAACATATAAAAGTCATTTTCAGCCACTAGGCCACTTTCATGCTCAATCATCGGCAATATGAGATCTTCTGTCGTACCGGGAGGGACGCTTGGATTAAGGGCGATGACATCACCTTTTTTTAAACCCTTGCCAATGTTGGTCGCAACTTCCTTAACGGCAGTAAGATCCGGATATCCTCCCTCAGAGAGAAGCACTGGTACACAGATCATTTTAAAATATGAGTCACGGGATGCTTGTACCTGGTCGCTGTAAATTTTAAACCGATCCAAAGTCAGGCCAGTTGAAAATGCTTCACTAACTCCAGGTTCAGGTATATGGGATTTGCCCTTACTAGCTTTTTCCACTACTGCTGGGGATTTATCAACACCTATTACAGTTGCCCCAGCTCGGAGCCAAGCGGAGGCCATGGGAGATCCCACATGTCCTAGGCCGTAAATTGCAATTTTAAATTCTCCCGAGATAATTCTATGAGCAATTTCATTGCCAAATATATCAGGAGGAATTGCTCGTGAAAGCTGGCTGGAAAAATCTTGGTCTATCATCTGATCGTCAATCTTATCAACACTAGCCATGCCAAGTTCTAGTATCGATGAGCATATTATTGTTCATATATATATTGTTCAAAGCTATACAATTCAACAATATATTATCAGACCTGTAAGGGGTTAAGGTCGAGCTCTTTCGGTAATTAAGATATTCGGTAACCCTATATATCAGAGCATTGACTAATCGATTGACTCTCAAGCATTGACGAAATGTATCGCTTTTCACTCTTATAAAGGCGGGACTGGAAAAACAACACTTGCAGCGAATTTTGCTGCTTTGCTGGCATTGAGAGGTTACCGAGTCGTTTTACTGGACCTTGACGTCTACGCACCTAGCCTTCAATCATATTTTGATACTAATCCTAAAAAATGGATTAATGACTTTCTATTCGATAAAGCTCAGATTGAAGATATCCTTTTGGATTTCACGCCTATTTTGACTAGTGTTAGTAAAAGGAGTTCGATTGATAATAATTTTCCTACAAAAGGAAAAGAAAAATCAGCGCACCTAGATGCTTTGAAAGGCAAGCTTTGGGTTGGTTTTTGTAACTCTAAGAAGGAAGAAATTTACAAGCTAGAAGGTGGGTCGGCGACAACTGGAAAACAAGATAGTTCCAAAATACACCTTTTGAGGAGATTTATATTTCTAAGAGAGCTAATCATTTCTGACTACCATGCGGATTATGTCATTATAGACACGAGTCCAGGAATACGCTATTGGTCTATAAATGCTCTTGCTGTTGCTGACGTATTGCTATTGACACTCAAGATGGGAGATCTTGACGTTGCAGGCACAAAAAAGGTCTCAGAGGAAATTTATGGTTCATTTACAAAATTCGGAACAAAGTCCTTTCTCTTGTGGAATAGAGTAGCGGGGTATTGTATTCCACACAACCTCCAGAACCTATCGCCTACTACTTCCGGTGTAATGGCATCGGATATGCAACCAGGGATGAACATTCAATCTAGGTTTGGGCGGGATCATTCATTACTTTCTAAGTCTTCGTATCTAATTGACGAACAGCGAGTTACTGAAAGAAATATGAAGAACCTTCTTTCAAATGAAACGGGGATGGAAGTTATCTCAGCTATACCTTGTTACTGCGACATTCAATTTAGTAGAAAAGAATTTCTGACTGTACTGGAACATCCAGAACACCCATTCACAAATCAATTTAATATGCTCATCGATGCAGTTGCAAGGATTTAGAATTAATTAGGCTCATCTCATCTGTTCAGCCGTTTATAAGCTAAACGAGGTTTAATGCCTGAGAAGCTTCAAAATCTGCTTTACCCAACAATGGCCTTGCAGCTGGTGGAAATTCGCCATCGCGAGAGGATCGCTATTGACATAAGATTAAAAACATGTTAGGGTATTAACTTCCACCAATTATGACGCAAGCTAGTGGCCAATGTGAATTAAATAAATATTCAGCATAAACCACTGTAATCCTTCTGATCTGGTCTATTCTTTTTTAGCGACTAGGTTGTCATGCTTCTAGCTTTGAAGTTGTGAATATATTAAGCAGGACCTTGACGTAATTCGAAATTAATTCACTGCATTCCATCTCATCACGATACTTCTCAAGGTCATTTCCTAATGCCATTGTCAAGGATTTCGGCATTTTGAGTTGTTCATTCATGTAGATCAGAAGAGAAAAATAAATAGATCTCATCACATCGTCTTCATGATCGCGTTCTAGCTTTAGACTGGAAATCACGTTCGATAGGATAAGTGTAAATCGTGTCGAGAGTGTCAGAATGTTTCTGCTATTCTGACTATCGCTATCTTTGAACTTAATTGCTTCCATATAAACCAAATCTTCAATCGCCTCTGCAAGCTTTTGAACGTCTCCGTGAATTTCACGCTTATTACCATTTCCTAAGTTGGTAGTATTTGTTACGTCGTGTGACATATAGTTGGGATGATTTATAGACCTTTGATCTGACTTATTAGTTCTTGGTAATTTTGGACGAGATGGGGATCTATTAATCCCTGTACCACAACCTCAATACCCGTTGATAATTTAATATCCAGTGCTACTGCGCTATATGGTATTTCAAACTGTTCTATCTCCTCCATGTCATGGCTCTCAAAGAATTTAGTACAGCCAGTTCTAGCACAGGAAAAAGCCAAAATTTCATTAATTCTACGACTGCCAGAACCTCCGCCTCTTCCGCCAGCAGAGCCTTGTGATTCCTGAATAATCAATATGAATATTGTGTTGGCGTCCTTGTTACTGAGGTCGATTTCCTTGTTCGCAACGACCAACTTTCTCTGCGGTGACGCTAGGACAGTGTCGATAGGTTGATTTTTATCCATTGTCAGGAGATTTCACATCCATTCTTTGGATTATTATTTTATAATTCGATTATTATTCGTAATTATTTTCAACACGATCAGTTGCTCCTGGTGTGGTATTTTATATTTTTTCATTCGATATCCATCAATTCAGTCCAGCACCTAGTACAAAAATCGCCATCTTCAATTATTTTTTGTTCCAAAGTCAGTGACTGAGGATCAAATGAATCATTGCACATAACGCATATTTGCATATATTGAGTATACAAGACGGATTTTTTAATATTGTGTATCTGTAGAGCTCAGGATGGTATTATAGTTCCAAGCTAGGCTACGAGCACCTTGGATTTTTTGCATTTGGCACGGAAGAACAAGCTAGTTAATATACCTTTAAGTAACTTGGATTTCGAATATTATCGCATGGTAGCTTATGAGTTCATTTATGCATTTACAAAAGAAGTACTTAATTTAGATAGGTCTATTAGATGGGTAGGTGTTGCTAACAAATATGGGGTTCTACTGAACACAGAGCAGAGAGAAGGATTGCATGCTGTCATGACTGACGAAGAAAATGAAGAATATGCTCGACTGACTGTAACTAGGCATAAAACCAGAGTAAAGTTCGAACCCAAAACCGGTCCTTTGATCTATGCTCTGGGTAAATATGAGAAGCTTAACCGCGTCACCCTTCATATTGATATTGATTATTTTTTACTTATTACCCTTGATGTTGAAGAAAAGAATTTCGACACTATAGTTACGGAAAAAGTGATTCCGCTGGTGAACAGAGAGAAAGGAAAATTAAAGGCGGACAACGAGCTGTCGTGAAATGAATGGCCTGGATTATGTTATAGGTTTATAAACTATGGTTAATATTTGTCGTGGGGCCATAAGAAACAGATGGTGACTGAACTTGTCAGAATATGAATCTGGAACGTTTCGATGTGTGGATTGTGGTAGAGAATTCTTGACGAAATTGGAAGCTGATACTCATCACCGTAAGACTCATGTTGAAGAGGAAACTAGGCTACTGGAGTAATCGTAATAATCTGGAGCTGCACAGATGATTCAGTGAATTAATCTTGTTTCATCTTAGTTTTTATCTCTTCCAAAGAACCGATGTTAGATTCTAGATAATTGGAAATAAAATACAGGATCCCATATTTTTCTCCAACTTTGGTAACTAGATTGTTCTTCTGCATGATAGATATGTGGTGTTGTACTGCTTTATAATCTAGCCCGAGAGTCTCAGAGAGTTGGTTAATGTTATATGGTCTTGACTTTAGCAAATCTATTATTTTCATTCTATTTTCGCCTCCTCGAGAGCCCGCAAATATGAACCAGAGTAATTGCTTGGCTCCGGGATCGGGCATGCAATAGAACGTAAAGGAGCTTAGATTTAATTTACATTGATTACAAATCATTTATGGCTCACTGGAAAGTTTATCGACACCGTAAAAATTCTGCTTGTTTACCACTTTGAGGACGCCAGCTTGCATTGCCCTAGAAGACGTTTAAAAATGATTACCATTATGATGATTATGAAGCCGAAATTTATCCCCACACCATAACATTTACTAGTTGTTCCCTAATTAAGCAAGGTTAAGAAATTTTCTTATAAAATAATATTATCTATAGAACCGACATACTGATTTTTAAGATCATACGTAATCTTAAATAGTATATTGATAGACCTAGATAAGCTAAAATATAAAGTGAATTATAACCATTCCCTCTACAACTTTAAAACAAAACGATACGAAAGCAAGGAAGCCACATATATTAGTTACAAAGAAGCAAGAGCAAACCAATGGAAGTGTGAAAAGTGTGAAGTCACGTTCGCAACCCTCAAAGAGTTGAAAACCCATAAGATTGACGAACATTCCTACTGATATTAGTTGCTTAAATTATTTGCTCCATCGCTCAGGTAGAGAATAGGAGGTCGGGTCAGTCGTGAGTAACTATATTAATTTTTAGTCTCGGGTGGGTAAAGCAGGTTGATACAAGTGCACGCGTTAAACACGACTGATCCAAAATCTGATCATCATCTGTCCATGAAATTTAGTAAGGTTACAATGGCCGAGCCACACCTCATATGCAAAAAGCGTATAATTGGTGGATAGCATGGTGAGGCCGGCAATATTGTAGAAAAGATCATTAGAATATAGCTCACGACAAGATCGTACACAAGTTGGAGCTTTTATCCAATCATAACATGACTAGCGCGAGAGGGATAGGAACTGCTAGTCTACTGAGCTACCTTCTCCATATATTAATCTCATCTCGTCGAAAGTCAATTTCTCCCCTTTTGACATTTTCTTTAACGCTGCTTCTTTCATAATGTTCCATCTCTCTTGGTTTTCTTTATTTCTCTTGACTCGTTCCTGTATGCTTTCACGCCGTTCCTCATTGTCTCTAGGCTGGCGACGAAGGTGTGGCTGTCTTTTCTGCCTTCCTTCTGAGGCCTGCTGTCTTGACTTTCTAAATTGGATTGCATTAAGTTGCGTTTCGACCATATCCAGCTTCGCTTTTGCCTCTCTGACAGCGCGGATCACTGCCCTTCTATCTTGGTAGAGCCTTTCGCGCAGATTCAAAAGCGAATCAAGATTAGCTTTTAAGTCGCCGATTTTATTGCCAACTTCTGACCGTTGATCAAAAATCTTATTCATTTTATTTCTCAAAAGCTCATACTGGGAGGACATATTCCGGTAGTCATCTTCCTTCTTGTGCATAGCCTTTAATGAGTGCAATCTTGTAGCGACTTCTTTTGATCTGGCAACCAATTTGCGTTCTTCTTCCTTGGACAACTTCTTTGTTTGAATATCATGTTCGATCTGATCAAGGCTCCTTGTTAGCCTTGAAATGTCGTACCTTTCCTTACGTGATCTCGAAGCTGCCGAAGATCCGCTCTTCTCCTCCAAGTATTTCATCCGATTTCTTGCTTCTATGAGAGTATTCTTCGCTTCTGTATAACGAGTAAGCTCTGTGTCTTTTTGCTCATTTGTTTCCTTGAGCTTCACCCTCATCTCTTCCAACTGGACTCGATCCTCATCTATCTGCTTCTTGGCAGATTCTATGTTTAGGTTTATCTCCTGAATCCTTTCCTCTCCTTTTTTCTGTTCATCTACCAAACTCTTTTTAAAGTCGAGGAGTGTCAAAAGATTCGAATCCAAGCTAGAAGTCCGATGCTGATCACGCTCTAAATTTTTTCGAGTCCTGTTCTCGATAGGAGGAGGTGTGGTTGTGGTCGTAGCAGTGGCCCCAACGCCTGCGCCCCCATCGTTATTACTATGTTGGTCCAGTTCCACGTCGAGTAGGGTTCATTAGATTACCAAAGATATATTTTTTCTCATTTTAACGATAATGGTCAGGAGCTGCAGAATGGCATTGAACCGTGCCAAAAATATGATGGATTATACATGTTTATATGACATGAGATTCTAGTACTCTAGGAATCAGTAAATGGAGGATTTCGAGAAGGATTTTCCAGATTTTGACTGGAAAAATATTCCTGCCTACAAGCATCCAGGAGGAAAAAATTGTCCTTGTCCAAAACATGAGTACATTCGCGAACAGATCCATGTTACCAAGACCATTAGCAACAACAATCGTGATGTAAATCCAGATGCGAGGCAGAGAGCACAAGTTACGCTTAAGCTCTGTCCTGACCACCATGCGGTATACTTTAATGAAGTCGTTCCCGCAATGCCATTTAAATACAGATTGATGACGAAGGTTGCTTTAAAGATTGGCGCGGTAGTAATTCAAAGAATCTCTTATATGCAATCTGACCAATGCTTTTATTGCAAATTCGGCTCGGGTGGTTTTGACAAAAAGACCGAATTACCGCCTGTTTAGTCTATATTCAATTGTTTTTTGAATGAGGTAGAACCTTTTGCAATGTTCTGTAACATTGTGGACTGGTCGGCCGCAAATCCCAGTGAAATTATATTGCGTAGGAGGATCCACAAATAAGGAAAATCGCAGTTGGCTTCTGAAACATAACCATCGCGAAACCGTTGCTCTATCAATTTATAGTTAGCTATTTTGAGATCTATTACACTTGCAAGAAATGACGCGATATCCATACTCTGAGCAAAGGTGGAATTCGTTTTATGAACAAACGCCAGATCAGTCCTTACTATAGTATTATCGAATTTTACCAAGTAATTCTGAGACTTGTTGTCCGTAAATACATACCCACCATTGTGAAGTCTCCCCGTTATGCACCCCGCTTGGAATGCTAGGGACCTGAGAATGTTTTTATTTTTGAGTTTATCTGTGAAAGCAGTATACAGGTTCCCGCCCTCTATAAATTCCTCGATGATAGTATCTTCCGTTAGCGAAAAGAGAACGGGGGTTGGCACTCCAAGATTCTTTAAGTTGGTCCTCATAGATTTTCCTTCATTGTACGAGGCTAATTTTCCTGCAGGGGGAGGCGCAGATGGATGTATGCACAACAATGAAACTAGGCAGTATGTAGTCGCTAAAAGGTATTCATGGAATTTCTTAGTAGCCTTGTTTCTCTTTAGAACGACCATCCTTCCGTCTATTTCCTGAATTGAAATGTCCCGCTGCCAGTTCACAAAATACAACTATTTTTTTCCTCGTCGAGTAAATATGTATACGTTTCAATACTTAAAAGAACGTCGGTGCGTAAAAATGCATATTGGTAATTAATCTACACGAAGGTTATAAAAAAGCAAATTTGTTCTTCACGCCGGACAATGCCTCTAGCTACGACATTGTTGTGAAGATTGCGACTCTTGGTAGGGATCGTTTTTGGAAAAAGCGAATTATAGACGCTTTAGATGCAAAAATGCTCCGCTCAAGTTATTATCTATCAAGCGTCTCTTTACCATATTCTTTCCAGTCTAATACAAATCTTGACCTTGCGAGTGGTACTGGTATATTGTCAGGGATGATAGAGCGCGAAGCATGTAGGCATGAAGCATCGAGGAGTGTAGTCTGCCTTGATTTGGCCTTCCATTATTTGCAAATTGCGAAAAAAAAGTGCGCGAGGGGGCTCTTGACGAACGCCACTGCAGAGCTGCTTCCATACCGAGCAGAGTCATTTGACTCAATTACCTCTTCTTACCTATCAAAATATGTTAACGTAGAAGCAGTTGTAAAGGAGTGTTGGCGTGTCCTCAAGAGTAGGGGTCTAGTAGTTTTCCATGATTTTACATACCCATCTGGCTGGATAGCGCGGTCTCTCTGGAACTTTTATTTTGGCCTCTTGAAATTGGTCGCCAAGGGAGTAATAACTTGGGCGCATGCCTTTCATGACTTAGACCGTGTCATAAAATCGAGTAATTGGGTTCATAAAACCTCTCAGGCACTTAGGGTGAATGGATTCAGCAATATTATTATTAGATTTTATACTATGCAGACTTCCGCCATCGTTTTGGGTCAAAAGCCATGAGTGAGGACACCCGTCTAAATGAATGGTTCGTACCAAAGTTTGGGCCCCTAAAATTTCGAGTGTTTATTGGCCTCATGTTTTTGCCCTATACTGGTATGTGTATTTCATTCACAATACTGGGTTCCATGTTAGCACCCACAATCTCGTGGGACAGGGTTGCTGCCATGTCGCTGATATACGGACTTGCTCTGGGAATTTCGGCTCACGCTGCTGACAATCTTGGCTCAAAAAAGAAGCCATGGGGGATGTATTTCAATTCTAAGGAACTGTGGATTATGGTATTCCTGGGGCTTCTGGCAGCATACTCGATAGCAGCATACTATATTATTTATTATGTCCCAAATCTATTGGTTTTTGGGGTCATAGAAGGTTTTTTCGTTTTCGCATACAACTTTGAATTATTTAGAGGCACACTACACACCAATGGCTGTTTTATTTGTTCTTGGGGTATTCTTCCGGTGTTTGCAGGTTACATCATGCAAACAAATACTCTTGGATTCCTTCCTCTCCTGCTTTCGGCTCTCACAGCTATGGTTAGTTACGTACATATAAAAATATCTAGACAATACAAAGAATTAAGAAGGCAGGCTGTAGATCATGAATCTAAAAGATTGGAAATCTATCTTAAAATAATTAGTTTTGGGACAATTGCAATTGGGGCTATTGCGATCTGGATTAGGGCTACGCTCTGAGTTTTAATCCACATGCATTTAATTCAATATGGTGATGACTTATCCTTTGGTGATCTTTTCCGTCATGGTAAGGGATTCAGGGACTCGTATGATCCAGAAGATATCTGAGCTTGAAAAGAAGTCTCATGTTAAACTTTCTGTTACAAAAAAAATTTTACTTGCGGAGACTGGATTTGTTGAGCAGATTTTGAGTGTTTTGTCAGGCGTGGAAACGACTGTGAAGGTTTTGAAGCAGACAGAAGACCGAGATTTTATTTCTCGCGATGTTTATATAATTACTAAGCAAGACGGAACGATTCTTCTGAGAGCAAAGTCGTACTTTTTCTTAAGTAACTTACCTGAGAAATTTGTTGACAAAGTGAGGCGAAGACGGAGCGGCATAGGTAACATTATAGTAGACACTGAGTTGGAAACATTTAGAAAAATAATCAAGATAGGCTATGATTCAAATTCGGACACAATCTTTAAAGTATATCAAATTCTGCATATGGGAAAAGTAGCCATTGAAATTAGGGAATCTTTCTCATCTAGATAAACTATGACGTACGGGATCGTAAATATTATTCACATCACTTGAATGGATGCTTTGGTGTCTTGTACGTGGACCGGGTGGGATTCGAACCCACGGCCTCGGCAATGCCAATGCCGTATCCTACCAGACTAGACGACCGGCCCGAGAACATTTCAACAATCTTCCTATTTGATATTAATACCTTTAACAAATCATATCTCAATACGTAGGTTATATAACATACATCCTAAATTATCCCTGTGCTGTACTCTAAGTAGGCCTTTCAATATGACAGACTCTACCCGTGCTCTCCAGCACAAACTGACTTGATAGTAATGACAATATCATATTATTAAGGGGGGTTCGCTTGACTATTGGGTATACGCAGTGACACTTGAACGGTCTATCGGGGCTGTAATAAAATATCAATCTCCTATAGCTAGCGCTGCCACCAACTTCTCAAATGCAGCAGACTTTCTCTTGCTGAGAAATAGAAGAGGTTTTTGGGGCTTTCCACAGGGGCATAAAGAAAAGGGTGAAACTGAAATTGAGACATTAAAGAGAGAAGTTTCGGAAGAGACGGGTATCGATAATATAGACGTGCAATCATACATTGGTCGAATCAGATATTCATTCTTCAGGCCAGATGGCATGAAATCCAATAAGGAAGTTACCTTTTATTATGCTATCAGCGCTGGCAGGGCTATCACGATATCCACGGAGCATGAGGGTTTCAGGTGGGTTACGTACCTGGACGCTTTGTCTCTTCTTAACCACAGACAATTAATTTCCATTCTTGTAAGAGGTCATCGAAAGGGTCTGTATTGAATCACATTTCTCCCAATTTGCGTTTTGAACATTGCTTCTGATGCTAGAGCTCACTAACTTTCAGTAATAGATTTATACCTATGATTGGACGACCTATGTGGGTTAAGAAAGTAAATGGTTTCCGGGAAGCGGATAGTATTAACGGCAGATAGAAGCTTGATGACCAATTACAGGGGAAATTTCCTGTATGGTTTTATTGCATGTGGACCTTATGAGTTAGTACCCGAGTTTGTTTTTGACAAGTTATTCTGTCCCAGTGTTGAAACTGATAAATCTACAGGAGGTGTAAAGGTTGCCCAGTGCGGTTTGCGGAGAATAGAAGGGGCGTTGCTGAAGGAGTATAGTAAGGAAAATGTCTTCCTCGCACACCCTGAAATGCTTGAAAAGTGCGTTGGACCTGAGACCAAAGTTGTAGGGATAAATGTCATGGATCCACTTGGGATGGCTCCTGTTACGACTACAATGTCGCCTGAAAACCTTTCTTATGTGGCCATGAAATTCAAAAAAATGTGTGCATCGATTATACAACTTAAAAAGAAATTTAACTTTAAAGTAGTGGCAGGCGGAAACGGTGCCTGGGAGTTAGCCAAACCTGATAGAATGAAAATTCATGGTATCGATACTGTGGTGATAGGTGAAGCAGATGAACTTGCACTGGATTTATTCCATGACCTGGAATCTGGAGACGCGCCGGAGTTATTACATACCTTCGTAAGAAATATTGATAATATTCCAATGATACGTGGGCCCACCATTAACTCATTGATAGAGGCTATGCGCGGCTGCGGAAGAGGCTGCGATTTTTGTGACGTTAACAAGCGCTCTAAGAAGGATATCCCACTTCAAAGGTTGCAAGCCGAAGCTAAAATAAATCTCAAATACGGGTTTGATTCGATTTGGTTACAATCGGATGAAATGCTTCTTTACGGATGTGACAACCGGGATTTTATTCCGAACGCTGACGTTATCTTGAACCTGTGGAAAGGGTTGAAGGAAGTGGGCGCTAATTTCATCGGAACTACACACATGACTCTCTCTGCTGTGGCTTCTTCTCCTGATCTTATAAGGAACCTTTCCCAGGTCAACAATATGGATAACAATGGAAGGTGGCTTGCTACAAACTTAGGAGTTGAAACTGTCGCTCCAAGAATGGTCAAGAAACACCTGGGAATAAAGACAAAACCTTACTGCCCTGAAGAGTGGGGTGCGGTGGTGAGAGAAGGCGCCAAGATCTTAAATCAGAACCATTGGTTTCCAGCATTGACCCTCATAATAGGCTGGCCTGACGAGACAACCGACGAAACCCAGTACACAATTGATTTGATAGAAGACTTTCGTCAGATGAATATGAGAGGGCTAGTGGCACCTCTACTCTATCAAGACTTTTCAGAAAGAAATTCTATGCACTTTGGAAATCTCAATGAAGCACA
>NZ_QURE01000011.1:28598-43365 GCF_009898475.1 Nitrososphaera sp. AFS
TGTTGGCAACACAACTTGTGGGTTATAAATGACATTATTCCTATAATCATTAGGAACAAGACATATGGTCCTGCAATGAAGATATTTATGGCTCTTTTGATAAAGGCAGGCACTTGGGGCATTATGAGATATCTTAGGGGTCTATCCAAGAGCTTGTTTAATGGTAAAACCCCGGAAGAGATTGTTGACATTTATGCTAGAAAGCGATCAGTAACTACTTCACCCATGCCGCGTCTATGATGAACTATTTATCCTAAAGAATAATAAGTACTAATTTTGGTGTTCTTATATTGTGAAAGAGCGCCAATCCAACTTCAATTTGCCTATCTTTTAAACAAAAAGTACGAAAAGCAACGTAGGGATTGTCAAATATTCTAGCTATAATCTTTAGGTATGCCCAGCCTTCGATAGTTCACTCGACTATTTCTTCCTAGACTCCAGCTGTTCAATGGCCTCGTCAGCAACACTAGCTCGGCTAGGGGACAAGATGATAAAGTAGTTCTTATCGGCCCTTTCGACCGTGGTAACTGGTTTGTATTTCTTAGTGGATATATCAAACTCCAGCATACCTGGTTCGATGTTGCCTCTGGTATAAACCATCATTAATACATCTCCTGAAAGAGGACTTAGAGGTACGATTGAAAACACGTAGCCTTTGTAGGAGCTTACAGGCAACACCTGTTTCATATAAGGCGCAACTGAAACAAGGTACATAAATACATCCTCTATTGCTGAGAACTCTTCAAATTCAAATCTCATAAGCTAGCTCCAAGTTCCCGGTGATATAAGTATAAGGTCAAGAAAGAATAACTATAAACGAAAATCCAACCAAACCTTTCAACAAGTTTAAATCCCGGTAAACCTTTCACAGCTCTTACCCGTAAGATTCGAATTTAATGTCGAAACTTCCATCTTTTCTCTTGTTGCGCTCAGTCACAAACCCCTTGGGTACCAGGTAGTGCAACGCACCGTCAACCGTTCCCTGCCAACCGCAAACATAAAAGGAGGTATTTTCTGGAGTTATCTTTTCTCCGACCAGTTCCTCCAGGACTGAAAGATCGTTGGTGGAGTCTAATTTGAGGAAGGATTCTACGCGTCCTTTCTGACCACCCCAGGAGCGATTAAACCATTCCTGAGGCCTGCTGATGCTTGCTCTGTATCTGAAATTCCATTTATCCCTGCCTTTGTCTAGGCTCTCTTCTTCTAGGTCGGTCAATAGCTCCTTATAGCTGAGTTCGTCCACGTAACTAGCTCCATGTAAGATGACTATCTCACGGTGACTTTGAATTTTCCTTAGATGCAAGGAATACGAAACAAATGGTGCTAATCCGGTCCCACCCCCCATTAAGACTAATCTTCTATTATCGGGAGTGCCATCATGCATTTTCTCATTAATAGTGAACGTACCTACGGGTTTAACCCAAATCACATCGTCCCCTTCGAGTTTGTTAAAAATTTCTGTGGTTAGACGACCTGGCAGCGGTTTCCTGACCCATCTTATCAGCAACTCAAAATATTTCTTTTGATGTGGGGGCGATGCGATTGAGTAGGCCCTGCGAATTATCTTTTTCTCATTCTCGATATAGTTACCCAGTGTAACGAACTGGCCAGCTTTAAAGTCGGGAATCAGTTGTCCATCCAATGGTGATACCCTGATAATGGAGAGGTCTTCTTTCAGAACTCGGACGAATGTAACTCTCCCTTTGTTATCTACTACCATCTAACTCTTCGAATTTAACTGCGTCGCTTATAAATTAATTCATTCATTGAAGCAATTCCGTAAACATTCTTTTATGAAATCCTTAGCCATATTCATCAGTATGCTACGATGGAATAACAATGTGATGCCTAGCATATTTTAACTTTATCGAAGATTACACAGAAATATGACCGCTGGTTAAAGGATAGATATATGCTATTTAAATCTGAGACTATTAGTGAGCTTGCATCCACAATTAACGAACAAAGCTCCGAGCAGCGAAAGATGGTTGGAATATTTAACAACGCTATGAGTAATTTTGCTTCGGAAAGATCGCTCGAAGCGTGTTTGGAAGCATTGAATGCATCTATGCAAATAGCAAATGTCAGGGGGAAACTAGTTGAATGCTATGAATATTATTCAAGGCTGCTAGAAGAGGAGATAACAAGACTAAACCGATCCAAGGGGGATAATGCAAAAAGTTAGCTGGGATGTTTCGGCGCATGGCGCGATTAGACGGTCGACCAACAAGTTAGATGGCTCGTCTAGTATTCTTACAAAGCGGGGCCTATTTTCAAAGTAGCTACCGAAAAACAACTTTATTTCTAATTGTCCCCAGACCTTGTATAGATATCTCCACTATATCTCCATCTTTCAAATATTTTGGATCTTTCATGGACATTGCAACCCCTGCAGGTGTACCAGTCGAGATAATGTCTCCTTCCTCCATCGTTATTACACTACTTAAGCTTGATACAATCTTGTGAATGGGAAGTACCATGTTTCCGCTCGAGGATTTCTGCCTTATTTCCCCATTCACTTTAGTTATGATTTCCAGATCCTGAGGATCATAGATTTCATCTTTTGTGGTAATCCAAGGACCGCAGGGCGCAAAGGTATCAATGCCTTTGGCCCTCGTGAACTGCTTATCTTTGAATTGGATATCCCTTGCAGAAACATCATGCATAATCATATAGCCAAAAATTGAGTTCTTAGATTCATCTAGAGAAACGTTCTTTGTATCTTTACCAATTATTGCTGCAATTTCAGCCTCGTAGTCCAGTCGTTGTACGAATGATGGGCAGATAATATTGCTATGTGGAGGATTTAAAGTGGTCCTTGGTTTCATGAATATTACCGGCTCGTCTGATGGTGTCAATCCGGCATCTTTTGCATGGTCATAATAATTGAACGCGAGACATATTATTTTTGGTGGATTCGGTAATGGAACCAATAATTCTATATCATCCACTAGATGAGAGTATCTGAGCTTTTCTTGATGTTTTTTCACCTCTTCTAGCCAACCCCTGAACATAAATTCCTTTATACCAATTGGTATGGGTATGCCAGTTTGGTCTTCAATCTCATGCCTAGTGATTAACCTCTTTCCGTCCTCAGATATAAGAGCATAGGTTTCTAATCGACTTGCATTCCTTATTCTTGCAATTTTCATTTCATTATTCTCTCATGGACTACCTGTGCGTGAATATAGCGGTATTGTCGTCGTTTATGCTGCAGAAGCCGAATCTAACAAGCTGTATTATAGTACCTTTACTTAATGATCCTATGAAAGATTCTGCGTATCCCTGAAAGCATTCTAAACTGTTGCTATTAAAATTTTCTCCATTGTAAAGTTGCCTTGGTACTAAAACGTGGTATGGAAGAGCATCATTTTTTGCAACCCATTGTATTTTCCGCATGTTATGACTTATGATCTCTCCAGTACGCTCAGCAATCAATACTCTTTCATTTCTAGCACTATTTGTGCCACAAATTTCCACTCGATTAGGCTGAGTTTCGGGCACTGCATCCCTTATTGTAACGTTGTACAATTCCATTAGTCTGACCTCCTCTCCTATCTCCATGCTTATTGCATCATTTTCATCTATGTAAAAGAGGCTAGATACTTCTATTCGTCTGTGGCCCAAATCGAAATTTGGGTGATTGTTTAGAATCACTTCCTGTAAGTGGGCATTTTTGACCATTAGGATCGTTGGATTCTTGACAAAAAATAATCTAATACTTGTAGGATCTATTATCTTTCTGTTGGACGCTTCAAGTGATTCGAATGGTGGCTTTGTTTCAGATAAAGTAAAACCCAATGACAGCACAAATTTACGAATTGCTTCCGGCATGAATCCTCTCCTCCTTAAAGCTGCCAGCGTTGGAAGCCGGGGGTCGGCCCAGCCTTGAACCAGCCCATTATTAATTAGGGGCACGATCTTACGCTTGGAAACTGGCATACAATCAAACTCTAATCTTGAAAATTCCAGAAGGATTGGTTTCCTAAGCAAGAGCTTGTCAAGTATTGCATAGTAAAGTGCATTGCGCAATTCGTACTCTTTAGTTCTAAGGGCATGTGTAACTCCGTCCAAGCTGTCCTCCACCGGAGCAGCAAAATCATAAGTAGGCCATACTCTATTTGATCCACCTAGCTTTGGGTGTTGGCCATCGATAATTCTAAAGAGGGTTGGATCTCTCATAGCTGTGTTTGTATCAGCCATGTTGCCTTTGAATCTGATGATTGCTGAATTTGGCTCAACCGAACCATCGAAAAATGTTCGTAGTTTTTCCTTCGACTCTGAAGAGACTGATCTGCACTCGCATGGAATGCCCTTGGCCCGCATTTCCCGTATCCTGGTCTGAGAACAACTACAGATGTACGCACCCCCTGTCTCTACTAACTTCTTGCCGTAATCGCAAAGCAAGGTAATGTCATCAGAGGTGTTTTTGACTATGTCTGGCACTACTCCTAGCCAATGCAGACCGTCATTGATAGCCTCATAATACTCTATTTTCTCATTCAGTGGATTTGTGTCATCGAAACGCAAAATCAACTTTCCATTATATAGGCGGGCATATTCTTCGTCAATAATTGCGGCTTTAGCGTGTCCGATGTGAGGATAGCCATTTGGTTCTGGTGGGAATCTTGTGACAACCCTACCCATTTGTGCGTCTGGGAGGCTCGGCAGAAGGCGAACTTTCTCGTTTTCTTTGCTTGCTTCAGTTCCATCAGTCGATGTATGGGCCAGCAGTTCCTTCTGCTGAGCAAGTGTTAAATGATTTAACTCCTCAACTGCTTGCCTGATTTGAGGAACCAAGGATTTTATTTGATTACGTAGATTCGGGCGTTGAGCAATAACTTTGGATATAACATTATCGCTTTTGGCCTTGCCATCATGTTGGACCGCATTCTTCAATACGGCTTGCCTAATTATGCTATCTACGTCTTCGTCCTTAGAAGAGTATGAGGAGCTTGACATGAAGTCACAAGCTCCTCTCGACTATAAAGGAGGCAGATGATTCAAGAGCTAGTTTAGCTGCTGAGTCTTCATATACAGCTAATATCTTGATGGCCTTTTCTATATGGGTTCTGGCCCTCGTTCTAATTTCCACATCTATACCGACAGTGGAAATGGCTGCGACAGCTTGTTTCAAGTCATCAAATGAAGCATTTTTCCTGCCAAATATTCTAAGAATCTTGTTTCTATCCTCGCCATCTGCGTATCGTAAAGCCAAAAGTATGGGATAGGTCTTTTTACCTTCCCTAAGATCATTACCAACTGCCTTCCCAGTGACACTTGGATCACCAGTGATACCTATCAGATCATCGACCAGTTGAAAGGCGATACCGATATTTCTTCCAAACCGGGATAATCTCTCTACGTCAACTGGTTTAGAATTTGGCGCAGATAAAGCGCCCATAACACACGAGAGTTCAAATAGCGCAGCAGTTTTTTTAGTAATCATGTCCAAGTACTTCGGAGAATCAAAAAAAGATTCCTTATTCGTCGATGCCATACCAACATCAATAGCCTGGCCTTCGCAAACCTGAATACATGCCAAAGAAAGTCTGGCAATCATTTCACAGATAGATTTTTCTGGAATTCCGTTTGCTCGACCATCCACAGATAGCATTTCAAATGCTTTTGAAAACAAGATGTCGCCAGCCAGAATTGCTAGCGGTGTACCATAATATTTGTGCACAGTTTGGACATTGTGACGGGTGTCATCGTTGTCCATTATGTCGTCATGTACCAGTGAAAAATTGTGTATGAGCTCCACTGCAGCTGCTGCAGATATGGACGTTTTAAGGTTGCCACCGAATAGTTCGCCTGACTTGATCAAAATAAAGGGGCGTAATCGCTTGCCTCCGCTCGAAATATAATGCGAAGACGCGCGGTATAGTTCAATCGGATTACCTTTTAGGGAAGAAAGAATGTATTCGTTTACGTTAGACGCATTAGCCTCAAGCTCGTCTTTAATATCGATTGCATTCATCGGTTGCTACTAGTCCCATTTGCTAAATAGCCCGTCAATATATACCTTGAACCTTTCAACTCTTGTATATTCTTAGCCCCCACCAAAAACATAGTACTTTTAAGTTCCTCAATTATCATATTTGCGAATTCAAACAACGCTTGCTGCGATACAGAAGCTTTACGCAGGAATGGGTATGCCATTCCACACATATCTGCACCTAAAACCAAGCATTTGGCTATTTCTAATCCATTACGTATGCCACCTGATGCAACCACCTTAACTTTAGGTGCACCCCGTTTTGCTTCAATAATACTAGCAGCAGTCGGTATACCCCAGTCCCAAAACAGCTCTCCTAGGCGAACTTTTAGTTTGTCTTTTTGATTCTCTGCTCTTAATTTTTCAACACCAGCCCAGCTGGTTCCACCAGCTCCTGCGACATTAATCCCAGAAACCCCAGCTAACTGCAGTCTTCTTGCAACCTCCATAGATATCCCGGATCCCACTTCCTTTACTATTACAGGTACATCTAGTTCAGATGCTAATTCTGAAATCTTTTTCAGTACGCCTCTATATTTTGGCTCTCCCTCGGGTTGCACAAGCTCTTGCAGTGGGTTGAGATGTATTACAAGAGCATTTGCTCTTATCATCTTCAATATTTTTCTCGTGTCTTCTATCGAAAACCCTTTAGCAAGTTGTGCTGCACCGATGTTAGCAATAAGAAATGCATTTGGCGCATTCTTTCTTGCAATTGCATACGTTTCAGCAAGCTCCTCGCTGCGAAGTCCTGCTCTCTGACTCCCTAGACCCATGCCTAACCCATACCTCTCCGCGAGCTTTCCCAACCTGGCGTTGATTTGTAAAGCTTCAGGAGTACCCCCTGTCATCGAGTCTATGATTATCGGAGCTGAAAAATTGTGACTCAAGAAATTTGTGGAAGTTTCAATCTCTTCATAATCAAGCTCAGGCAACGCATTATGCACAAATTTGATATCTTCAAAACAGGTTGAATTTGTTCTAGCTTGTACGTTATGACGTAATGGTATCTGTATTCCTTCCTTTTTGCGCTGTTTAATAACTTCGAGATCAGAATGGTTGTTTGAGGAACCGGGCAATTTCTAACCTCTCCTTTCTTCATGCCTAATTAAGGTCCCTTCAAAATCACACCCGTTTATTGCATTCAGAACTCGCTGTGGCTTCAATCCATTTACTAACACCACGTCGATTCCTGAAGCTGCTATCTTCAGGCCTTCCTCGATCTTTCTGTTCATTCCGCCAGTTACATCCAAAGTAGTTTTTGAAAATGTTGCCGATTTGTATGTTTCGTAGTTTATTTCCCGAATAATATTTTGGGTACCAACGTCACCGTATAGCCCATCTACATTGACTAAAAAGATCACTTTGGACGGCAGCAACGCCTCTGCCAAAATTGTCATTAACGCATCACCGGACAAAATAGAATAATTTTGCTCCGCAACATGAACTATATCTCCAAAAGTCACAGGCACAGCACCTCCTACTGCGATAGCTTCAAGTTCTTCAATTCTCTTTACTATTGGCTCTAATCCATGCATGAATACCGAAGGCATAACTGAATATGGTTTAGCTCCACTTTCAATCAGCCCCTTGACTAAAAGTTCGTTTAGCGCTATCATGGATTCATGAACCACTGAGACTCCCTTAAGATCATATCTAGCAGGCTTTGTATGCATCTCGTATTTCACGGACCAATAGTGCCCAAATGAGCCACCCCCGTGAACAATAATCAGTGGCTTGTCGATCGAAGCAATAATGCGAGAAAGATGGTTTATGCACTCCATGTTAGGCGAAAGAGGTTTCTCTTTGAACGTTATGACTGAGCCGCCAAATTTTAGCAATATGAGCCCTGATCTTTCTTTTCGCACATCAATTTTGTGAGATGAGGATGTGCTAGGCATCAATGAATCAGGACTCCATCATAATCGATCTTTAAAGGGAATGGCTCGTATTTCTTCAAGTTATTCTCAATCCGGCTAAAAAAGGTGGAATGTTTATTTGGAGGAAAAATACTAATTACGCATCCACCACCACCTGCACCCGTTAATTTAGCTCCCCAGGCTCCTTTCTTTAAGCAGAGGTCAATCAGTCTTTGGATTTTTTTAGTTGAAACTCCTATTTCTTGCAGTAACGTTTGATTTTGATTCATTAAACCTCCGAGCCTAAGATAGTCGCTACGTTTGATAGCATTCAATGCCTCCTTGGATATAATTTTCGAAAATCCAGCTAACACTTTAAAAGCCGGATAATTAGACTCCCTGTAGCTTTTGACGGACGACACCAATTCTCCAGTTGAATGCCTTTCCTTTGTGTTAAGCAAGGCTAGTGGTAAATCCTTTTTTGCTCGAATTCTCTTGAGGCCATTTTTCTTCGTAAAGTACATTATACCGCCGTAAGTGCAAATGCTGCAGTCTGCTCCTGAGGAATTGTGATGTATTCGACGTTCTGATTCGGTAGCTTTTGTGCATATCCATTTTCTAATAGGCTCATGGAACAGTGAATCCACGGCTGCTGTTATTGCTACGCAACAAGCTGCCGAAGAACCTAATCCTATACCTACTGGAAAGTAGGAACTCAGTTCGATATTTAGACCAATCTTGTAGCCTCGCTCCAAAAGGACCGCCTTTGCACACTCTACCAACGGTTCCAAAATCAGTTTTGAGTCCGGGATTTTTTGCATATTAAGGCTTTCGGCTCTAGCAGAACCTGCTAATTTGTGGACTGATGAAATAGTTATCTCCTTCCCGCGACTGATCCTGACCTTTGCATGCACCCGCCTATCTATTGCCGCCAAGATTGCAGGGCTATCGTAAACTACAAAATGTTCTCCGAATAAAACAACTTTGCCTGGAGCAGAGGCTTCTGAAGATCTCCTTCTTAACCTCATGTGAAAATAATTGAGGCATAGCCAACCACACTCGTTGTATCACCCCTTACATCTCCGCTCGTTGCATATCTTAAAAGCTGTCCTCTGGTTGCTCCGAGCGCCTTCACCGAGATCATCACCGCAGCTATTGCCCCAAAACCACATGCAGTAACATTTAGCCTTTCCAACGTATCGTAGAATTTTGAGACATCCAAAGACAGTATAGCATCTATCAATTCTGAATCTTTCCGGTGCGCATCTTCATTTGATTCATAATGGGTGAAATCAGACGAAGCAATAAGCATCACCTCGTTAGTTCTGGTTCGGGTAACTCTAGCGATAGAATCGCCTAGCTTTAACGCAGTTTCAATGTCTTGCATTATCATTATTATTGGTGCTATTTTGAACTGGGTGGTTTTAGTGTATTGAAGAAACGGCAGTTGTACTTCGAGACAATGGTCTCTACTGTGGGCCAGCTCATCAAAATCAAGGATTTCCGCATCTTCCGAAATACTATTGGCAAGATCAGAATCAATTCCAACAAGCCCTAGAGGAGTTTCCCATTCTCCGCTTTTTACAGTCGCCAGACCCGGTCCTATTCCATAATGGTTGGGACCTATCATAATCACACTATTGAATCTGTTCGTGGATATCTTGTAATAGGCATTTGCTGCTACAGCGCCGGAATAAATATAGCCGGCGTGTGGAGAAACTATGCCAAAGATTTTTTTGGTCTTTTGGCTTTTGTCCGGTGGTATTTCACCAGGTCCAAAACGCCCATCCTTAAATGAGAGACCTATGAGATCGTAGAGTTCGTCCTTTTTAGACGGATAAAAGACTCCAGCGACGGCTGGGGATCTTCTATTCCGATTACTCAAGGAATTTCCTCTACTAACTTTGTTTCAAATTCCTCAATCGGCATTTTCATTTCACTATCTCGCTGGATTGTCCCTTGCTTCTTTAGGACTTCTCTAGCGAGTAACCAATAAACAGTAGCGAGTGCCTTTCTACCTCTGTTATTAGCTGGGATAATAAGGTCTACCTTGGAGGTAACGTTGTCACTATTTGATATTCCAATGACAGGGACCCCAGCCCTGGTCGCTTCAAGAACGGCTTGATGGTCGGCCTGAGGATCAGTGACGATCACTATTTCTGGTTCCATATATTTGGGCAGAGAAGGATTCGTAAAAGTGCCGGGCATAAAGCGTCCAAGCATGCGTGTCGCACCTGTGAGTTCGCAGAATTTCTCAACAGGAGTCTTACCATACTCTCTAGCCGATGTGACAGCTACCTTTGAGATGGCCGACCGACCGATAAATTTTGCTGCTACATCAATCCGAGAGAGCGTCTTGCTAATGTCAAGTATGTAAAGACCTTCTGGGTTTGCTCGGACAATAAATGGTGTCATGTATTTGGTTTTGACAGGGGTCCCTACTCTAATGCCTGTGGATAAAATCATCTTTTCTAAATTGTCGGTTTCTGGCGAATAGTTTTGAGTATCGTCTTTTTCTGGAGGCTGTTCATATGTCGGCTGCGACGAGGCTACAGGATCACTTTTGTTGCCTTCTTCATTCCCTATATCAATACTCGCAGCACCACTTACTCTGGTCTCCGACTCGCTATTCTCAGCAATCGACGCATTTTCTACCTCGTCACTCATTTTGCAGAGAAAAGGTCAACCATGCCATCTATTAAATCATACTCCGTTATTCTCACGAGTTCATTTGATTTTGAAATTCTTTCTCCGCCCACGATCCCCGCCTTTAACATTTTTGAATCAGTTGCAATTCCTATATGAGAAAGATGAGAATCTATAGATTCTCCAGATCTGTGAGAGGTTATGATTTTAATCCCATTGGCAGAGCAAGTGTTGGCGAAATTCATTGCTTCATACAGGCTCCCTGCCTGGTTGACTTTCAGTATTGCACCGCTACAAGCATTATGTTCCGCAGCGAACTTTGCACGTGATGTGTTAGTAACCAACATGTCATCGCCAGTAACAATGCACCGTTTGTTTTCCTTTGTGATATTTGAGGCTCCTTCAAAATCCTCCTCGTTGACCGGATCCTCTACATATATGAGATTGTATTTTTTTATAAGCTCATTAACATAGTCTATCTGTTCTTCTCGGTTGCGTGCTAAGCCCTGTCTTTTATAGTCATAGATTCGTTTTGTCTCATTCCAGTACGATGAACTAGCAAAGTCAACTCCTAATGAAATTTCAGCTCCCAGACTATATCCGCTATTTTTTACTGCAATTTCTGCGATTTCTAGTGCATGATCATTATTTACGTGGGGCGCCCATCCTCCTTCATCTCCTCGACCATAGGTGAAATACGGATCCAAATCTTCGATGACTGATCTCACTTCTTTATGAACTCTAAAATTCATTTCTAGTGCCTCAACAACATTTCTAGCACCAACTGGACACGCAAGAATTTCTTGGATATCTGGTGTCCCAGGACCCGCGTGTGCGCCACCCCCAAGAATATTGCCTAGCGGATATGGATACCTATATGGCCCTTTAGGCTTTAGTAATCTGAACAATGGGATTTGCAAAGCCCTCGATGCGGCCTCTACAGATGCCACACTGATTGCATATGCAGCAGCACCTCCGATAATGGAGTATGTTTCTGTATTGTCAATCGACCTTAATGCGTCAAAAATTTCTATTTGATTGCTAGCATCTATGCCAACAAACCTATTTTGGTTAGACTTTATAATTGCAAGGGCTCTTTCGGGACTATTGCTAGGAAAGCTTTGGGCCTCGTGTTTTCCAACGCTAGCTCCGGATGGAGCGCAAGCTCTACCTAAAAATTTTTTATCAGCAATCACGTCAATTTCCAAAGCTTTGGAGCCTCTACTGTCATATATGAGCCTGCTATTGAGACTTGAAATGGATGGCATAAGAAGTGTTTATTCGGTTTCTGACTGTATCTCAGACATTCTCCGCCTCAAGGCCTCGTAATATGGGATGATTTGATAAATTGTCTCGACAGTTGAAACTAACATTCTTCTACAGCAATAACGCTTGACATTCAGGGAGTCGCTTACTTTGGATGGGTCCTCACCTGCTTTTACCCTATTACTATATTCTAAATACTTGTCTCCAATTACCTTACCGCAGGTAAAACATCTCACGGGCACTAGCATCAAAAACTGGAGTAAGCAAAGTGTTATAAAAACCATTTAGTGGCAACCTAAAAATCAGGTTGATACAGATTCTTTTGTCTTGTACTATCATTCATTTTATAATTACCAAGCAAGCTCGGCTTTTGTCCTATTTTGTAGAGTGCAGGTGGACCTCAAGAACCCTAATATTCAAATTAGTCCTTGCAAAGCATAAAGTAAAGGAAAAGCGGGAGTCGCCCAGCTTGGCCAAAGGCGTAAGACTGAGGCTCTTATCCCTTAGGGGTTCGTGGGTTCAAATCCCATCTCCCGCACTCAGCCATGTTTTTCGTATAACATTGGTCACTCAAAAGATTCGAGCACTTCTTGGCTGTGACCACGGGGCTTGACTTTGTTAAATATCTTAAAGATCTTTCCATCTTTTCCAACCAAGAATGTCGATCTAGTCACGCCAAAATATTCCTTCCCCATGAAGTTTTTCAGTCCGTATACTCCGTATCTTTTAGATATCTCATTAGTCGGGTCGGAAGCGAGTAAAAAAGGAATTCCCATTTTTTCTTTGAAGCCTAAATGCGATTGTATATTGTCAGGACTAATCCCGATAATTTCTATATTTGCTTGACTGAACATTTCATAATCCCGTGTGAATTCGCTCGCTTCAGTAATACATCCCGGAGTGAAGTCCTTAGGATAGAAGTATATTACTAATTTCTTTTTGTCCTTAAAGTCTGAAACCTTAATGGCATTTCCATCTGAATCTGTCAGGCTAAAATCGGGAGCTAGATCTCCTCTTCCTAATACCGAACTACGATCATGATCTCCGTTCCTAACCAATGCAGTTTTAGGATAACGCATGATTGTAAAAAACTTACACCTTCTTCCTATCTGGTAATGGCTCATACGTTTAATTAGACCGATAATTTATAGGAGAAGTTCCATTTTAAGAAAGGCAATCAGGTATTATGGTACCATACGATATTGCTGTTGTTGGTGGAGGGCCAGCTGGGCTGTCAGCTGCACTTGGAGCTGCAAAAGCGGGAGGAAGCGTCATTTTATTGGAAAAAGATGAGGGCATTGGACAGAATGTCAGGACAAGTGGCGTTACATGGATACATGAAATTGAGAAGTTAGGCATCGGCAAGGATCATTATAATCCGATAAGGAATTTTTCATTTGTCTCAAATTCCAATTCAGTTACGATCAAGGGAGTTGCACCCAGAGCCTGTGTGTTAAATGTTCGCAGCGCATATCAGCATTTAGCAATGCTTGCTGCTGAGGCCGGCGCAGAGATAAGGGTAAGGAGCAAGGTAACGAATGCCACAATTCTGCCAGACCGAAAAATGTGTAGGCTAAGATCAAGGACACCGAAAGGAGAAATAGAGTTAGATTGCAGAACAATCATAGACGCCAGCGGCTTTAACTCCTTAATTGCTAGGTCTATGGGGTTGGTCAAGGAGTGGGGAAGATATGGAATTGGCGCGGAGTACGAATGCTATTGCGAAAATCTTGATCTTGATACATGGGTCCTAATGGTCGGCTCAAAATATTCTGATTCAGGCTATGCGTGGATTTTTCCTGTTTCAAGAAATAGAGCACGTATCGGCGTTGGTGTTGGGAGACCTGAGTCACGGTCAGACCCCGTGGAAAAATTAAATGAAATATTGGTCGGTAGACCACATCCACTCGATCAGATGGGAAAAATCCAGCCTATTGAGTTTCATCGTGGGTTTATCCCAAACGAGGGTCCAAGAACCCCAATGGTGTACGATAGGCTAATCCTAGTAGGGGATAGTGCCGGCCAGTCCAATCCGTTGGTGCTGGAGGGAATAAGGTATGCGATAGAGTATGGAAGGATTGCCGGGGAGATTGCCATGAAATCAGTAAGTCAAAATTGTAATAAAGATATACTTTTTGGGTATGAACGGATGTGGAGGCAAAAAAATCAAGCATCCATAACTTCTGCACAAAGGGTTCAAAAGAGATGGGTTAATTTATCAGATGAGGAGTGGAATAGTGAGATCGATATTTTAAGAGAGATGTCTATAGATGAATTCATAGATTTTATTAAAGCGGAGTTTGGAATCTGCAAACTTGTAAAGTTCGGCCTGAACCATCCAAAGGTGGCTTATCGACAACTGTTAGGACTAATCAAAAACCCTTAGCAAAAGGTTTATATCTATTACCAATGAGCAAAAGCTGTTTTGCCTGGCGAAACCGTAACTGAATTTGCGCCCGTCTTGTATACACTCGGTTTCGGTGTCTTGGCTGGTGGTATATCTCTATTCTTGTCAAGGTTGATTTCTCCCAGAAGAAGGCATACTCCAATGAAATTTTTACCAGTGGAATGCGGTCAGGTGCCACTTGGAGAGGGCCGCTCTCATTTTATGATGCAATATTATGCATACATACTAATGTTTGTAGTATTTGATGTGATGGCAATTTTTCTTTATCTTTGGGGCGTTTCTTTATTCTCAGTTCCTCGCGCTGCAACTCTTCCAATTATGGCATTTCTGGGAGTTATGTTTTCTGCCATGGGATATGCTTTGTACTTATCAGGGAAGAAAGGCATATGGTAAATCTGATCAGCGTATCAACAAGTATTAAATATCGAATAGTTAAACATGAAAGCGAGGGATCCCATTGCTCAAGGATCTGATAAACCCTGCTCAGTTCAATATAATGGTAGGCAAGCTAGGCGACGTATTGGTCAAAGCTCTGGACAAACCATTAGGTTATGCTATAAACTGGGGCCGGATATGGTCTCTGTGGCCGGTTCA
>NZ_QURE01000012.1 GCF_009898475.1 Nitrososphaera sp. AFS
GACGCATTCCTTACTTCTTCAATCAGTTTCATCGAGAATAGCAAATTGTCTACTTCTACAAGTTTTTTTAGATCCTTTCTTTGCACCTGCTCGTAAGAACTTCCAAGAGCGGTACAATCTGCAGGGCCTATTTGATGCTGCAGATATACTTTGATCAGTTCATATAAATCATCAGTTTTAGTTATCTTCCTAGTACTATAGTATAAAGCCTCCAATCCACTTGATGTTGTATACAACCCACTTGGAAAAAAAGAATCAGACAGTTGTAGCATGCCTAAATCCTCTAAACCTACATCATTAATGCTCATGTATTTCTGTTCCGTCTTCTGGTTCAAATACCATCTTTGTTTTCCACACTTCTAGATGTTCCATCATTGGTTTAAAGAGCTTTGTGAACATATCCAATTCAGTATCCGCTTGAATCGGAAAGAAAATCTTGTTTCCATCTAATTTTATTGGCCTATGTAGATTACCTATGGTATGACCTATCTTAACAGGGACTTCGATGATATCATCTGCGTGTATGTTATTTTTGATCTCTATCCCAATAACATCCTCCGGTTGAACTCCAACAACAACCATTTTGTCTTCAGTCATAACCACGACATCTCCATGTCTAAGCCTTGTGCCAGTAGGAAGAATTAGAGCGATATCAGACCCCTTATCAGAAGTTTTTCTCATCCTGACTCTTCCAGACTCTAATCTACTGACTACAATCGTCTCACAAGTTTTCTTGGCATCCATTTCATCATATTTTTCTTTGAGTCTTTGATCGTCTCTAATATTTCCAAGTACTGAGTTTACTGTAATCAATTTTACAATGCCCTCTTCTTTTCATTGACATTTCTTGAGTCTTTTGTCTTTTTTACTGCTTCGATCATATCGAACAGCCTTTGGGTATAGTCAACCTTTCCATAATGCCTTAGAGAAGATCTACCAAGCCTTGCGAAAACAAGTCCATTGTCTCCTAATTTTACTTTTGCATTAATTTCAAACCTTTCAGCTATTACACAAGTTGTAATATTATGATCAGGATAATCGAGATTGAGGTGTGACGCGGGATCAATCAAGCCCGACATTGATTCTATTCTACCGGACGAAATTATAACATGTCTCACCTTCGTCGGATCAATTATAACGAGATTTTCATCTATATTTGATTCTTCAACGCAGTGTCGGATCAACATTCTGAAATTATCTCCGTGTCTCTGACAATGCCTGTTGGCTAAGATCTTCTGCAGCAAGGTTTCTATCAATTCGCAAAACAGATTTGGCTATCTCTCCTGCAGCTTCAAGAGCCATAGTTTTTACCAACAAAGGATCAAGGACACCTAGCTTCCACATGTCAACTGGATCTCCAGAATTGATATTTATACCAAATGTATCAGGAGATGTCTTTGCTTCCATAACCTTTTCAAGTCCATTGAAACCGGCATTTGTTAATATTTGGCGCATAATGCTTTCAAGAGCCGAAGTGACAACTTCGAGACCAACTTGTTCTATACCTCTTAGCCTGAGGTTTTTTACCTTTTCTATAACGTGCAATTCAGCAGCCCCTCCACCCGCAACGACCCCTTTATTTAAAGCTGCTTCCGCAGCATTAACTCCATCAATTGCTCCCCTCCATCTCTCTAATGACGTTTCCTTAGTCGTTCCAGATACGATCATAGTAGATATGCCCCCGTTAGAACCATTATCTATGTAAATTACTCCTTTGTCCTCATCTTCATAAATTCGATTTGCTCTGCCTAAAAGGTCTGAATTTTTGAGATCTTCCATCATTCTTACAGGCTTGGCACCGGTATAACGTGACAAGTACTCGATCTCTTCTATAGATATACGCACAGCAAACACTTTATTCGCAACGAGGAGATCTTCTATAACTTGATCTACCTCACTAGATGCTATCAAAATTGCTTTTGCCCCCGTTGCCAACAAAGAATTAACTATCTCCTTTGACTTGGCAATCCTATCATTTTCCATATTCAGAATTTCTTCATACCTGCTACTTTCCTTCACCCATGACTCTTTAACAGGCTTCAAATCCAATTTCACAATCATGACTTTTGCATCCTTCATCTCTAAAGGCATCTCAGGATCTAATCGCTTTCTTTCTAGAACTATACCGTTGACAACTCTATCTTCCATGGTGGTCCTTCGAAGAACCATTATTGATCTATCAAAATCATAAGTTCCGTTATGTATTGCATTATTTCCTACAGATCTCAGTGCAGAAATTACAAGCAATGATAGTTTCTGTCCATCTAGCTTTGATGACAAAGATGTTTTGACGACCTGCTCCAACGCAACTTCATTGAGAGATATTCTCTTTGCCTCATGTTCAAGCAATTTGCAAGCTTCCTTGACTCCACTTTCTATTCCTTCGACAACTTTTGTGGGATGGACTCCAAGCTCTTTTACAAGTCGCTTGCCCTCCTTTATCATTTCCGCGGCCATAACTACAGCGGTTGTAGTTCCATCACCCACTAGTTGTTCTTGTCGTTCTGCTATCTCAACGATCATCCTTGCTACCGGATGTATTGCCCTCAATGAAAGCAAAATCGTAACGCCATCATTTGATATGTGCCTATTCATGGCTTGATCTATGAGAAGCTTATCCAACCCCTTGGGTCCCAAAGTTGTTCTAACAGTGTCGGCAACTGCCATCACAGCATTGGAATTTGATTCCAAGGCGTTGAATTCCACATTCTCTGCCATGGGTCTCCATACGCCATAATTTGGATTTGACATTAAATCACCACTCAATAAAAGTTTATTGACAAAAATAAAGGTATATGAAAGTTTGAAAAATAAAGGTGTGTGTTAGGATAGATATTTCTTTTCCTTACCCTATCATCGTCTAAGCCATAAAGTACCTCTGTGCTAAAGTGAGTTCTTTTGCAGGGTCAACAGTTGCAATTTTTCCATCCAATGTAACTTCATATGTTTCTGGATCTATTTTTATCTCTGGAGTACTATCATTCCACATCATATCCGCTTTGCCAATATTCCTACAATTCTCTACCGCCAAGACAACTTTCTCTAGACCTAACTTTTGTGGTACTCCTAATCGCACGGCTGCTTTGGAAGTAAATGTGAAGCATGTATTCTTTACCGCTTTTCCTAAAGCTCCGAACATGGGTCTATAGAAGACTGGTTCAGGAGTCGGAAGTGATGCGTTCGGATCTCCCATTATTGACCATGCTATAAATCCCCCCTTGAACACCATCTTTGGTTTTGCAGGGAAGAAGGCTGTTGGATACATCACAATGTCTGCATATTTACCAACTTCTAGTGAGCCCAGATAATCAGACACTCCATGAGTTATTGCAGGATTAATTGTCGTTTTTGCGATATACCTTCTAGCTCTAAAGTTGTCATTATCTCCCGTCTCTTCCTTCAATCTACCCTTCATCTTCTTCATTTTGTCCGCTGTCTGCCAAGCACGAATTACTACCTCACCAATTCTACCCATGGCTTGACTATCAGATGAATACATACTCAGTACACCTTCGTCATGCAAAACATCTTCTGCTGCTATGGTTTCAGCTCTTATTCTGGACTCTGCAAAATGGACATCCTCTGCTACTGCAGGGTTTAGATGGTGACAGAACATTAGCATGTCTAGGTGCTCATCTATCGTATTCGTAGTATATGGTCTAGTAGGATTGGTTGAAGACGGCAGAGCGAATTGTTCACCGGCAATTTTCATAATATCTGGTGCATGACCGCCACCTGCACCTTCAGTGTGATAGCTGTGGACCGTCCTACCATCGATTGCATTGATTGTGTCCTCCACATAAGCACATTCATTAATTGAATCTGTATGAATTGCCACTTGAGTATCCGTGGCATCTGCTGCTTTCAGAGATGCGTCTAAAACTGCTGCGGTAGTACCCCAGTCTTCGTGATCTTTGAGACCACATGCACCTGCATTTATCTGCTCCAGTTGAGTTGCCAAGGACGGATGAGAATCGTTGCCCTTACCCAAGAATCCGAAGTTCATGGGTATATCTTCTACACTTTCTAGCATTCTACTCATATTAAATACTCCAGGCGTACATGTCGTTGCATTAGTACCATCTGCCGGACCAGTTCCCCCTCCTATCATATTGCAAATACCGCCACTTATGGCGTCTACAGCCTGCTGTGGCGATATCATGTGTATGTGTGTATCAAAGTGTCCAGGGGTGCAAATAGTGTGCTCACCTGCGGTAGCTTCTGTACAAGCTGAAAAGACCATATTGCGATTGACTTTATCCATAGTATTGGGATTACCTGATTTCCCAATTCCAGCGATCTTGCCATCCTTAATTCCAATATCAGCTTTGACTATCCCTAGTACTGGATCGACGATGACAGCGTTTGTGATTAAGAAATCAAGCGCACCATTCTCATTGGTAACACCTGGTGTTTGTGCCAATCCATCTCTCAGCGTCTTACCTCCTCCAAAAACACATTCATCTCCTGGAGTTATCAAATCTTTTTCAACTTCCAAGAGGAGATCAGTGTCTCCTGCTCTTACTTTGTCACCAGTTGTTGCGCCAAAGAGATCTGAATATTGCTTTCGAGTTAATTTAAGAACCATTCTATTCTCCCCTCTTATGCTCCCTTGTATCCCTCTCTCTTCGCTTTTTCAAGCGCTGCATTCCTAACTATTGAGGATCTCAACCCTCCCATTGTTAGAGCGTTAAATCCATGTACTATCCTGTGACCACCCAATTCGCAAAGTTCTACCTCTTTAGAATCTCCTGGTTCAAATCTTATTGAGGTTCCGGCTGGTATGTTAAGCCTGTAACCATAAGCTTTTTGCCTGGGAAAGTCTAGAGCCTTGTTCACTTCGAAGAAGTGAGTATGTGAGCCTATTTGACACGGTCTATCACCAGTATTTTTGACGGTGATCTTTACAGTCTTCCGATTTTCGTTGCAAACAACCGGTTCCGAAGAAAGTACATATTCACCAGGTATCAATTTACTTCTAACCTCTTTTGTGTGTAATTTTTTTTTTGGGATAGAGCTTTACTTTTTATTGTAGCTTTACTTTTTGGTTTAATTTTTGATTGTTTGATCATGGTTTCAATCACCTATTGGACTGGGTCATGCACAGTCACTAGTTTTGTGCCATCTGGAAAAGTTGCCTCCGTTTGCACGGTGTGTATCATATCTTGCACGCCTGGCATCACGTCTGACTTTTTTAATATCTCTCTTGCAGATTTCATGAGTTCTGCTACAGTCTTACCCTCTCGTGCCCCCTCTACAATATAACTTGCGATATAAGCAATTGATTCAGGATAGTTCAATTTTACTCCCCTCTTTTTTCTATCTTCGGCAATCTTTGCTGCTGTCCAAATCATCATTTTATCAATTTCCCTTGGTGCCAACATCAAATTCTATTTTACCTCAAGCTATAGTGAAAGCTGAATTATTTAAAGATATTAAAATATATTAAAAGTCTTCCTCATAGAACAAGCCGACGTCGACTAAACTTCACAATTAGGCAGGAATGTTAAATGGAAGGACAACGCTTAGCCAAAAACGGATTTCATCAAAATTTCCATTTTTGCTCACAGGGATAACGAAATTGTATATTTTGCTCGATGTCTTGACTGTGAGAAAATTTGCCTTTATCATGGTACCAAGCATATTGCGAACGGTTGTCTCTGCCCCCTTTCTTAATGCAAAGTCTTCAATCTGGGAGTACCAAATGTAAAAATTTTCAGAATTACGAGTTAGATCCTCCGGAGTGATAATAGCTTGCTTCCTGATACCTGCGGGGCTAGGATTGTTCCAATTTTTTGTTGTAAGTTTATAGGGATATGGCGCAATTCCTGCTATATATCCTAAATCTGCAAATTTTCTAAAAAAATTCTTCTTACTCACTATCATGCGGGTAGTTGTGAAGTCAAGAAAGCTGTTCTTGCCCCAACCGCCTTTATCTTCTGAACTAAGCCTAATGATGATCTCTTCCATGTTATTTGTTTTACACCATTCAATAAATGTTCGAACTTTTTCATGGTTAGACTTGTTCGATATTTCATTTTGTGAAAACTTTAGAAACTGTTCGAAGTCTCTTGGTGTCATTTATCAAGAATTTTTGCCAATCACTATGTAAAGCTATGTGTGGTTAAAGCATTTAAAAGAGGAAACAGATTGTGGAGGATGATTAACAATAATCTATCCTCCTGGGGGACGTGACCATCCAATCCCGGCTGGGATATGTGAGAAGCTAGAGATTGCGAGCATGAATGTAAATGCGGTGAACACAAAAGGCCCGGTGAGAGCTGGTAGTCCCCACATTCCGAAAAACCTTTGAAGAGCTGGCATCACTATAACAGAACAGGCGACAGTTGCAAGTACAGCCATCAGGAACGTTTGCCAAGTCAGCGGCAAGAAGCTAGTCAGAGCTATCATCACAAGTACTTGATTAAAGCCATGCAATCCAATTCTTACCTCTGTCGTTGGTAGTTTATTGAGAATTGCCAAGGCCGCCCCAATTCCAGAACCTATTAGTGCCATAACTCCACCCAGATATAAAGGAGACAAGGCATTCCAACCAGCTGTATAAGCATTAGTATACCATGGTCTCATTTGTGGTTGAGCCCCCATAATAACCGGAGCTAATTCAAATGAAAGAGTCAGCCCAACCACCCAAAAAATGCCGGTCTTCCAGTTCTCAACAAAAGTGACCTGCGAAACGCCTTTTAATGTAGCAATAATAAACTCCTTGGCAGTCCATTTAAATTCCTGAACTGCAACTTGGACCGGGTTGCTGCTTCCTGAGATCAACTGCTCCTGTGGTCCTGGCGGTGGAGCAGATGGCCAAATTGCATGTCCATATCTCTTGGTAGCAAACATCATGGCCCAAGTCGTAAAGATAAAGGACGAGGTAAAGCCGGGAATAGACCATCCACCCCCGGTTGGGCTTTCCACAAACATATTACCCATCACATGAGACATCGCCATCCAAGTTACTGCCGTGATAGCAGCACCGAAAATTGATAGGAAGAACGTAGATCTATTAGCAAGCACGAAAGGACCAGACCAGAATGCCATCCCAGTTAAAATTGAGTTGTAACCAAACAATCCAAATGTAACGAGTCCATAAGGGGCTCCAAAAAGGATAGCCATACCAGCCCCTATCAACCCTGACAATGCCATCATTGCACCAGCTGTTCGTGATGCAAGAAACACTCCTGCGAGTATCAAAATTCCGTTGATCGGAGAGCTGAATAGTGGGACTTCAGATATGCCATTGAACAGAGTATAGAAAAAGTCCAATGCCGGATTTCCAGTTGAATAATTCGCGGCTCCTACAAGTATATCTAGGCCAAGCATTCATTGACATTTTTATGGAAGTGAAATAAAACGATTTATCCACGTAAATGGATTATATTGATGCAAAAGCGCATAAACTAGTCGACGTCGGCTGAATTCTTGTCAGGCGAATAATAATGAAATGTCAGTCTGTCCTTAACTGTTGTGTAAGTGCAACAACTAGGAATAAGAAGTAGGTTTAAAGTTAAGTTAATCAACACAGCCAATGAACTTACAGTGTTATTTTTTGTTCCGTAATACCTATATCGATATGGGTACTGGACAGATCTGAGTTCCCTAGTAATGTAAACCTATTCTAGGCTTGCACCCATCTGAGAGAAAGGAAAGCTACGTAAATACCAAATTGATAAGGAATTAAATGAAACCTGAGTGTTGAGGCCCAGATCCACATAGATACGGCCAAGGATGCTATAATCCTTACACCATTCAACAGTATAAAACCTTCCAGAAGTTTTTGGTTCCGAGTAATTAGGCCAAATTTTTAATACAAGACAATCTCAACAACATAGCCGATTCATCTCAGCAAAATTGGGTGTTATATCTGCTCCGAAGGACCTAAGCAGCCTCTGCTAAGTACTGGACCATGTCTTTGGAGGGTCCCATGAATGACCGAATTAAACAGATTCCAGGTGGTACACATCATTCTACCATATGAATACCAATAGTGACAAATAATCTAATATATTGGAATAGCATGACACCCAAATGAAGATGCTTGATAATGCTGATGAACTCATATTGTCTACTTTAAGCAAGAATTCCAGGCAAGACATTAAAGAAATCTGGGATTTTCTTAGAGACCATGGATATGATTTAACTGAGGGGGAAATCGAAACCAGAATAACCAAACTTGAAGAAGATCATGTAATAACTGGTTACACTATTTCTGTCGATACCAAGAAGATAAAGCGTCGAACGATAAGAGTTGCGCTTGTGACATTCAAAATCTCACAGCATCTTCCAAGCAGACTCGAAGGTTTGAAAAAATATTTGGTTGATGCTCCTTTTGTATTATTCTCCGGTCGAACTAGGGGTGGTTACGACTGGATTTGTGTTCAGTGCTTCCTAACTGAAGAAATGGCAGACGAGGAGAGTGATATTTTTAGAAATTTGTTCGGGGATATTATTCAAACTTATGAGGTGTATGACTTTATGCCGATGAAGGATCCAGCTTTTGGCGTTCTTACACATACTAACAATGAATATAGAAAATTTCTAAGCGAATGGACCCCTCCTTTTTTAGGAAGATAAAAGAATAGGCTCTACGTATTGATAGATTTCACGGTTGCATTTTTGAAACGTATAGCTTCGTCGATTACGGTGTGGATCTTTAATCTGATTCCCATTAGAAAGTTGATAATTTCGGCTCTTTGTCCAGGTTCAATTGTAGTTTGAACATCGTCTATCAGGTTATCTATTCTAGCAAGTGTAACTCGAAGAGCCAAACAGGTCTTTTTGCCGATTCGAATTGCCTGATATGATTTGCGTAGATCCTTAGTATTTTCAAACAGGTCTTCATTAAGAAGTGATTTGACCTCCCTTATCTGTTTGACTGTAAGGTCATTATTTACAACGTGCTCTATTATTTGAGATTGTTTTTCTGTTGGTATACTTGTTAATTCTAAGGCTTGACTTACATTCAGTTTACTTGCAATAATCCTGCTTTTGATTTCTTGAGGCAGCTTTAGCAATTGAATGCGATGTGATACGTATTCCTGGCTCTTTCCTATCTTGTTTGCTAGTTCTGTTACTCCGCCCCATCCAAAGTCCATAACATATCTTCTAAAAGCTTCTGCTTCCTCAATCGGATCCATGGACTTACGTTGTATATTTTCAGTTAATTGTATCTCGTAAGCTTGTTTATCGGACATTTCGCGTATCTTACATGATATGAAGCGCCACCTAAGCGATCTGCATGCATGAAATCTCCTATGACCTGCAACAATTTCAAAACCATGAGTAAGTGGCCGAATTAAAATCGGTTGAAGTAAGCCATGTTGTTTAATACTATTGCAAAGTAGCATATTGTCTTCGTTAGTAATTTTTTGAGACTTATCCCTTAAAGGGAATTGGGATGGACGTATCATTTTTAGTTCTATATGCTCTATTATACTAGTATCGAAGAATTGCATTGTAACGAAATATCACTCTTTATACTTATTCGTTTCTGATGTAAATATATTATTTTTTTATATTATCATAATATTGCTTGATTCTAGTTGTGAAATGGAACAAATGGTCGAATTATTCAGTAAAAATATGCCATAATATAATATTCCAGGCCGAAATTTTGAAATTTATCTCTCGTATAAGCGATCTTAATAAAAGCCGTCAACGCGTTAATCAGAATAGCATTTAGGGATTTCAATCCAGTTAATTCTTTTAGACAAAATCTTCCTAAACTCCAAGGACTTAAGAAGAAGAAATCAAAGTTGCTGCTTTAACCTCTGAACTTATGCCTTTTTTTGTTAATTAGTCTCAGATAATAGCGCAGATTTTACGAGCGGGATTGTATGATTCAAGGCATAGGTTTGGACATTTTTCCTATTTCGATCTGCCCCCCACTTCAAATGAGTGTCTATACGTAGAATTCCTAATGCTTTTAGAGATGAATCCTTACATATTCCGGGGATTCTTAATATTAGTTTATCAACAACAGAACTGTACAAGACTCATGCAAGGAGTATTCACTAGAGAAGAGCTGCAAAGGTATTCATTGAATTTTCTTTGTGGATTATATAAAACAACTTTCGGAAATTTGAATGAAACTGCGAATGGGGTGGATATTTATTTTAAATCGGTTAGCGGTTCAGCTTACGAAAGACCATCCCTTGGATTCCAAGCCGCAAACGAGATTATTGTGGAACTCGTTCAGAGTGGACTAATAGAGGCGCTTAGTGCTGACGCAATAAGGTTAACATCGAGAGGTTTGGAGAAGTGTAGAAAAGTTTGTAGATAATTGCATCTAAACGTAATCCCTAAGGTACCCACAGAATAATGTATATTTCTACAAAATCAAAGCCAGTAAAAATGGAGTCATTTGTCTCGATCCTCGTGCCTTATTCGATCTTTTGGTTAACCCAATGTGACCTAATTCCGCTAGTTATTAATTCTCTCGGAATCGCGAACAGACACTCAAAAACTACCTCTCTCCGTATGACTGAATAATAAGTAATGCATATCACTTCTAACCTAAATAGAAATTTATGATTTAATGTACATAACCAAAATGAATTAATCGAGAACCCTGGTCAAGTGTTAAAGGCTGTCTCGTATCTCTGAGTGATACCCTCTTAGCGATTAGATATAGTCGTATATGGACATATCAATTGACACAAGACTCATGATATGTGCTAATCCTTAACTTTGTGGAACCGCATCATCACCGTTTTATTTTTGGTTATTCGATTAGTTTCAAAAAACTTCTATCTAGCTGTGGATAGCAAATCAATAATCGATTTGAACACAATTAATACCGTTGCCACCTCAGAAATGCCGTTTCTGAGAAAGAGCTATTAAAGTGCAACTTCTCCACTCTGTTTTGTGCCAGCTATGGTCCGAGTGCAACTTCTCCACTCTGTTTTGTGCCGATGTCATAAGCTTCACCGAGATCCTTCACAAAGATCTTGCCATCGCCAGCAGAACCTGTACTTAGAGTTGTTAGAACGTCTTGTACTATCGGTTTCACCAATGTGTCAGAAACCATTACAACAAGTATGGTTCTACTTCCGAATTCTGGGACGTATGTACGTCCTGTGGTATATCCTTCAACTGTTCTAGCTTCCACTCGTTCGTGTTTTGCCTTACCCCTGCCCTTAATATCATAAAACATAAGACCACCTACTTTATGTTTGTGAAGAATATCGTTTACATCATTTAGCCGTTCGTGTGGAAACACAATGTCTATCTGCTTCATGCTGCAATTGTACCACTAGAATTAAATAAACATTTTAAGCACTGTTGATCCTTCTTTTGTGAATTTAATACTCCATTGTCAGCCCTGCGTATTCTTCTTTTAAGTTTTTGATTCTTTGTGAAATGACCAAATATAGAATAGGAATGAAAAACCTTCGTAAGCATGTTTAATATACGGTAGATGCAGGTGGATGTCTTTTTGCCTACGTCAGCTTCAATTGGAAATGCTCTAAAATTTTCCATTGTTAGATTTAAAGTCCATTCGTTCATGCATCCCTCCCAGAGATTAATTATTACTATACGGCCTTGTTCAATAATCAGACGACGAGCAATTTCTTTCATTTCATGTCCTACCATTGAGAGCGTTACCAAGGCCGATACAGTCTTTAGAACTTTTAAAACATATTCTCTAAGGTTCTAGATCGAAACAATATTTCGAACGATTTGTTGATTTATATTCCGACATATGAAGAAACCGCACTGATTTTAATCATCAGCCTACCAAGGTGTATTAGTTATAAGTTATCCCATGTGACCGCTCATAGTATTATTTATTATTCAGTAAAACCACTGGTTTGGTTGTTGATCTCAAAACTTTGGCGCTCACATGGCCTATTCCTGCTTCGGCGTTTCCTAGGCCTTTACTGCCCATCAAAATCATCTCTACATCGAGCTTTTGGGCCAGTTCTGCAATCTTTGAAGCCGGATCTCCATGTCTTACAATTCGTTCGTATTCATTCTTCTTTTCAGGTATGATTATACTCTTGAGCATTTTTCTTCCCTCCTCCTCCATTTTACTAACTAATAGACTATCTATTGATTCTTCGTCTTCATTGGTCCATTCAATTACATTTAGAATATAGATTCTAGCTCTCGCTGAATCCTCGAACAAAGAGCCTGCATAATTTATTGCACGCAGTGATGCTACTGATCCATCTACTGCTACTAATATTCTCTTAATATCCCCTTGAAGATAGTTGAAATTGGAGACTAAATTCATCTCAGTTTTACGCGAGCTGAGATCTGTCCTTGAAGCTAAACTTACAATAGCACTTATTTTTTTTACAGCCTCAAAGATTCCATGTCTTGCTTCAATAAGAGGTAGTAATACTATCCAAGTAGCTGCTCCAATGGCCCAGCTGACAGCTATAAATATCCACGCTTGATACATACCTAGGGAAAACACATATCCTGAAAAGTAAAACGGAAGGGGCCAGACTATCACCAATGTTAATGCAAGTGCAATTCCATATCTATAGCTCAGTCTTGAAGTACTTTTCAATAATTTTTCATCACTATCATGTTGTATAATTGACCGGATTTTGTCGTCGGCAACTAGTATCTTCTGTTTCATGGTATTGAAGTTAAAGTCATCAGGCTTTACTAAACTGCCAATCAATGTGATAGCTGCACTAGTAGATATAGAAAGTATATTGCCAATCAACAGTGGTAATATTTGACCTGTTGAGACTATCGATATGTGTCCATATAAGAAATTGGAAGTGAATACCCATGCTAGAATCCCGGAGACCAATCCGGCTATAGCTGCCGATGTGGCTGCATTTCTATTTGTTTTCTTCCATACTACAGAAAGTGAAAGAGGAATAACTGCTGAACCTATTAGAATACCCATAGCAAGGTAAAGGTATTCTAGACTTGCACCCATATTAAACAGAATTGAAGCTAAAATCCCCATACCCACACCGAAACCGAGGATCGATATTCGCGATATTTTAATTAATTCGCGACCTGTTGCCGCGGGCTTGACATATGTACGATATATATCATAAGTAACCAAAGATGAAACAGCTACAAGCTCGGCCGAGCCTGCGGAGGTAACGGCGGTGAACAGAATTGTAAGTAGCAATACGGCTCCTAAATCTCCCAAAACATGTGAAGCAGCTGTCGGAGCAACCAATCCACTGCTTATTTGTTCGGGTGTAAGAGACACACCAGTAGCGACAGCTGACAATCCTAGTGTTGTAGCCAACGTGAATGGGATTGCGAACCAGGCAAGTCCTCCGGTAAGAAAACCCTTAACTGCAGAACGAGGTCTAGCGGCTATTGCCCTTTGCCAATAAGATTGATTCACGAATACTGTTCCAAAATTCCCTACGATATTTATGATTCCGAAAATTAAGGCACCAAAAGATGCCATTGTAAGGTAAGCTCCAGAAGAATTTCCTTCAACTGGTTTCAATGCAGCCGCAGTTGAAAGCTTGTGATACATTCCAGAAATACCGCCGATGGAGTGATTTACGAAATAAATCGTGATAACGAATACAATAACAACGACAAATATGAATGAAGCATTTAGATAGTCAGCAAAAAAAGTTGCCTTTAGACCCCCAAAAAATGTATAAAATATTACTCCTAGCGGGATTAGGAAGACTGCAATGTAAATATTAATACCTGTTAAAGAATTTACTACTGCTGCCCCCCCTAAAACTAACATTGCTGTGACAATAGTGTTTGTCATTAATCCGAAAAACAGAAAGACCTTATGCTCCCTATTGCCAAAGCGGGCACGAATAATCTCTGGAAATGTATGGGAAGAAGGGGCCTTTCGTTTTAGCTCTACTGCCAATATTGCAAAAAGGACTATCTGAATGCTAGCACCAGCAGCATACCAAAATGGTCCACTTATCCCAAATTGATATGCTACGGAAGAAGACTGAAGCAGCGTGGCTGCCCATGTCCATGCAGACACCACTGATGAGGCGACAAGACCTGTCTTCACAGTTCTGCCAGCAGTATAAAACCATTCAGACGTCTTCTTGGTTCCAAGCCACTTCGTTTCGATCTTAACCAAAATTGTTACAGCTACGGCCATAACCAATCCCATTCCGAGCACTATTGCGTACCCAATGCTCTGAGAAAGAAAAGGTTCCAATGAGATTTGGCGTCGATCCATCTATATAAGGTTAAAGTATGACTTATTGTCTATGCCAATCACGCGCTTCTTGATTATTCGTAAAGGTCAATAAGTGATCTTTGAATCATAAAGGGAAGATAATACTCTAATTTGTTCTTTGATATGATAGTCCAATTAATGATGGTCGATTATATTGATGAGCTAATACTGCATAGAGTGTTTAGAATAAAGATATCAAGGGGTCAGCACTTAATCTTAGTAACACTTTTCAAACTAAAGATATCCTCCTAATAATCTTAATGTTAGAAATGTAATAAAAGAGGGCTTAAGGACAGATGGAACACTAGCCTACAGGAAGTATTTTCATGTATATTAACTCAAAGTATTCACCACAGATGCAAGGGGAGATAGAAACATATAACAAGATGGTCAAGAATGAGTTGCTCGCAGTTGAAGACCTATCTCGTATAGATGATGGAAAGTTAAGATATCAAATGTTTACAATGGAATACGATGACAAAAGGGAACATGCTGTTACAAATGAAATGAAATGAAACGACTACATTATCTGAAATGTTTCTATAAACCATTCAATAAATCCCATAACAGAAATAATATCAACTAGAGAACTGCAACTAATGTCAGTATGTGAAATTATAACCCTTGCGTGTAAGCGTTACATCTTAGGAAAGGGCTCTCGTAGCGTACATTCCATTTCCACAATCCAGCCGTAGGCGATGGTTATCCTGCCGGCTTACCACCGCCAAGGTGGCCTTGAGATTTTATCCCGCCAGCTACAGTCATATTCTTTGCTGCACTACTAGTGGCATTGGTCATATTGCTTTTTGTCAAATTGGATCCAGCGCCGCCAGTCGAATTGCTCTGTCCATTTGCTGCCAGAGTACAGATCCATACTGAAGCAATTCCGATCAGCAATATTACCACTGTTAACGCGAACATCGTTTGTTTATTCATGATAAGTCGATATAGTGATTTCCATATAAATATTTTCCATTTGATTATACCGTAATTGATATCTACGATTTTGGGCATTGAATACCTTTTGAAGGTTCTAGTACATGTAAGTCTATATACTAGTTATTCAGTCAAAATACCACAAATACAACTTATGAAGAACAAAATACTTTCAGTTCAAAATATTGGCATTGAAAATCTCGGTACATTGGGTGAATTAATTCATTCAGATGGTTATCAGGTTGAAAATATCGAAGCTCAAAAAGAACGCATGCCAACTAATCCAGAACAGTATGCAGCCATAATTATTCTTGGAGGACCAATGGCAGTATACGATAAGCTTGAGTATCTTGAAAGGGAACAAGAGCTAATAAGACAGGCCCTAAAAATGGAAACTCCTATAATGGGAATTTGCCTGGGATCCCAATTAATTGCTCAGGCTATAGGAGGAAATGTTTACAAGGGCCAGAAAAAAGAAATCGGGTGGTCCAACGTAATGCTCAATCAAGCAGGATACAAGGATCTGTTTATGGGCTCTAAAACCAATAGTATCAGAGTCTTTCAATGGCACGGGGACACCTACGATCTTCCATCTAACACACTTATCCTCTCATCTTCAGACTTGTACCCCCAGGCGTTTCG
>NZ_QURE01000088.1 GCF_009898475.1 Nitrososphaera sp. AFS
AAATGCAATTAGCGGGGCCAAACGATCTCTATTAATTCGGTTTGGCTCATCACCCCACATCTCTTAATCTGTTTACAAGTATTGACTTCTGTGTTACCATTTATTAGAATACGATCTATAAACATCAAAGAAATTGGAATTTTTCTATCATTGATATGCGGTTTGTCTATCAATGTCTTCAGCAGTGTGTGTTTGGAATGGCACTGGATATTTTTAGCCACAATCATGAAATCTGGGCGCAAACATTTTGTTAATTTACGAAAATTAAGTGGGTGTACTTGTATCTTAAAGCATAAATCTAATAAAAAATGGAGTTCTTTCGCCTACTGAATCATCGATTCTAGACTATGAGAATAGTGTTGAAACCTGTGATGCACTAGTGTCACTTGTGTGATCGATGGAGCTCTGGTGTGAGGAACTATGGTTGTCGCTGCTACTCGTACTGGTGCTGTGATGGTGATGACCACTGCCACTTGTGCCGGTGTCAGTGCTAGTGCTGTGATGGTGATGACCACTGCCACTTGTGCCGGTGTCAGTGCTAGTACTCGTCCCGTTATTATCATTGAAGCTGGTAGAGTTATTCAAAGCTGCTGAGTCAGTGGTGTTGCTACTGCTGCTTGTATGACTATGATGGTGTTTGGTTATGGGTGTAGTATTTGTTGAGTCAGTGGTGCTGCTACTGCTGCTTGTATGACTATGGTGGTGTTTGGCTATGGCGAATGCATCTGATGTTACAAGTGTAGATGCTGTGACAGCAACTGCTAAAACCATTACGATAGCAAGTGCTTTTGTCATTTTCGTTTTCATTGAAGCACAACAAAACCACATCACGTATATAGAGTGAGTTAAAATTGTGTATAAGTTTATCAAGCGTTAGTTTATTAGAAAACAGCTTTGTATCTTCATTTCAACAATTTCGTCGTTTGGAGTTGGGGTCAAAAATCTGAACGATTCAGAGCTTTTCAATATATGCTTAGCCCATTTAGTATTGTCTTATCGGATGGCATATGTGATGTGATGATTTGGAAAGAACTCATCAGCGCAGCTAGCATCTAAGCATTTCTAGCCAACCAGGAGATATGATAAGTATTATATGATTCGGTGTCCAAATTATATTACCGCTTCATCTCCGACTCGACTAAATGGATGGGTACAAGGTGGCTTTGATACTAACTTTCTAATTTATCATCATGTCAGAAAAGATTTAGAAGTTACGATATAGGGTTATTGATTGCAATCAAATTAATCGTTTACGAACTGCAGTATAATGATAACACTTTAAACACCCATTAGAAATGATTATGGATAAAAAACAAAATGATGGTGATAGCGATCGTGACATACTTCAGGTATCCAGAAAATCATTCTATGACTTAAGCCATTTAATTTTTCATGGTATGCCGATATATCCAGGCAATCCGCATCCACAATTTCAGCCATTCTATACGTTAGAAAAAGATAAAGCAAATGTTACTCGATTAACTTTAGGTTCGCATACAGGTACTCATGTAGATGCGCCAAAACACTTTGTTCCTAATGGTAATAGTGTAGATGAAATATCATTAGAAAAATTGATGGGAGAAGCAATTGTTCTAGATGTATCTGAAAAAGCTGTCGGTGAAGGGATCACAAATGTCGATCTTGATATTTATTCAGAAATAGTAAAGCAAGATGATATCATCTTGCTTTATACTGGAACGAGTGATCAATGGGATAAGAATGACAGCATCATGCGGGATTTTACATACCTTGAACCTTCTGCTGCAAAGTGGATCGTCGATCATAATATCAAGTGTATTGGAATAGACTCCTTTAGCGTAGAGAAATATAATTTTAACGAGGGTTTGTCACATAGAGCTCTCTTATCAAGGAATATAGGCATCATAGAGGGTCTTAATTCAAATCTAAAAAAATGTCTTAGCAAGAGAATGTTTCTTGTTTGCTTACCATTATTTCTCAAAGGTATAGACGGAGCACCAGCTAGAGTGATAGCCTTTGACATTATATGATGGGATAAATTTTTGAAGTAATATATAAAGAAGGATAGCAAAATAGATTCTATTCTCATATTGCTTATTTAGTTATGTTGTGTATTATTACTAGCATTGATAGTAATAAGAAACTGGCGCGACACACATCCTACTATAGCACATAAAAGTGGATTAGATTGGAGATTACTTTCTAACGCAGAGAAAACTAGTGGAGATATAGAAGTTGAACTTGAACCAGAATATCAGTGTCTAAAAGCAATTACATACGTTTCATATGCCAAACTACAGCCCCATCTTTCTTATGAGCCACATTATCACAAAGATCATGAGGAAGTATACTACATAATAAATGGAAAAGGAAAGATTAAGATTGGAAGCGAAGAGGCACAATTCAGAGATGGTGATATCATCTACATTCCAGAGAATACTACACATTCAATTACAAACGATAGCGAGGAAATGATAGACTTCCTAGCATTTGGTGGGCTTATAGGAAAAGAGAAAGAAAAGACTAAAAATTAATAATAATAATGGTAGCCTGCAAAGTAACAAAGGCATTTAGAAATTATATCCTTAATGATTATACAAGATCTATATCTTGTGATATGTGCTTAATCAGGAGGAACTTTAAATCCTCTACCCTTATATCATATCAATAACTAAAGCTGCATTCCATGATGTTCACTTTGACCTTTATATGGATTATAGTATTCTCCAAACAGGACCCATCCAATAAGTTATTGGTTTGAAATTTGTTACCTCTAATTCAGTGTTTGAGACAGTAGGAACATGATAGTATCTCTCTTCCCTGGGATGGGCAAGTGTTATCCACCTTACAATTACCTCAGCTTCATCTTTAGGTATAATCCTATATGTATAAATGAGAGACGAGGCAGTCCTCTTCTTATTTGCTGTACTTTTACAAGGTCATAATCATAGAAAAGGCTTTAATGTGCTACTAACTTTTGAGTTTGGCCTGAATATACATATAAAGTGGCGGTTTCACTCAAATTCATTTTTGAAATTCATTTATTGAATATTGCTTCTTTATGCCCTAAAATGTCAAATCAAATGAATTAGAAACTATAAGATTGGGCAAGATGAGTGGAAACCTTGCACTTCACGCTACAGAAAAAATATAGAAGTAACAGGAAAAGCATGTAAGAGAAAACCCGAACTTGATAAAATCATATTTTTGTGGATTCAAATGAGCCATCATTCTTAGCTTTGTAATATAGATTTGCGTGTTTGGTAAAAAGACCTACTTCAATTACTCCTGGGATGTTCTTTAACTCGGCTTCTTTCTTCTCTACATCCAAAATTGATGGAAAAACAGTATCTAAAATAAAATTACCGTTTTCTGTAACATATGGATAGCCTTCATTTAACATTCTTAATTCTGGTTTTCCGTCATGTTTAGACTCTAGCTCCTTTTGTAATAAGTATAAAACAAACGGATGTAGCTCAATGGGAACTGAGCGATCAAATGACTTGACATATTTGAATGATTCCGCTGTAATCACTATTATCTTAGCACCGGAATGTAATACTTTTTCCTTTAATAAGGCCCCGCCACCACCTTTTATCATATGTAGTTGTGAGTCTAATTGATCAGCTCCATCAAAAACAATATCAATCTCGGGAACAAGATTGTTGTCAACTATTCTTAAATTTCCAGCCAACGCTTCCTGTTTTATTTGGGTCGAGCTTGCAATACATTTTAGGGTTTTCTTTATATCTAGTGGTATCTTTCCTATTTCATTAATAATCGCTGCAGCCATTGGTCCGCTTCCTAGTCCTATAACCTGGTTATATTCTACAAATTGTTTTACTGCATCCTCAGCAATATTCTGAGCAGATTTTCGAAAAGGTTCTGGAATCCAAATTGTTTTCTCAGATGGTTTTTTTCCCATTGGAGGATCACATAGAGTTGCAGCAAACAAGAATTTAAAGAGTTTACAGCTTTCTTTAAATGATAGTTGAATATGCATCTCAAATAGAATAATTACATGATGACCAGATAATACATGAAGGCAGACTTTGAGGAAGATATTATTCACCTTTAAAATAAATAAACTAATAAAAAAGGACAAATATCTGCGAAATAGCTGGTATAACAAAGGTTTTTCAATTATGTAATATAGTATACGAGTAGAGGATACTGAATATAACAATGACTCTAACAATGGAGGCAAAAGATTCCAATAAGCTATCATCTTTAGGCTACTGGGCTGCTCATGAACAATACTCTATGCATGATTTGCTGCAATTTGTTGTAGAAGCTGAAAAAAATGGGTTTATAACTACAATGACTAGCGACCATTTTCATCCTTGGTGGCATGATAATGCTTATGGTAATTTCGCATGGGTATGGATAGCCACAGCTGCAGAAAGAACTAAAAGAATGGGATTTATCACAGCTGTTACTGCCCCAATATATCGATATCATCCAGCCATAATAGCACAAGCTTTTGCTTCACTTGACATATTATACCCCGGCAGAATAGGTCTTGGGTTAGGTACTGGAGAGGCAATGAATGAAGTTCCGTTAGGATTTGATTGGCCGCGACCAAGGGCCAGATTAAATAGAATGATAGAAGCAGCACAAATTATAAGTAAATTGTGGTACTCAGCAAAGGAAAATTGTAACAATGCCTGCAGGGGTAATGAAGGCTTTGTATATTTTAACGGAGAGTACTTTTTAATACGAAATGCAAAGCTCTATTCACCTCCAACAACTCATATACCAATCTTTATGGCAGCTGCGGGCCCAGAATCTGCTAAAGCTGCTGCAAAGTATTCTGATGGGTTGATCACGTTTCTAAGTGCGAAAGAATCTCGTAAGATAATAGAGATTTTTGATAAAGCAATAATAGAAAAGGGTAATGACAATAAAAAGACGAATGGTAACAATAGTAACATAGATCATATAGAAAAGATAGCTGAATACAAAGTGTCTTATTCAGATGATTATGAACAAGCCCTTAATTCATCAAGGTTTTGGCGAGCCACCATGATAGATAATGCTTTTAACTCTAGCATAAGCGATCCTAGAAAATTAGAACAGAAGGCGAAGCAGCAGGTTACTGATAAAAAGTTAAAAGAACACATAGAAATTACTGACTCAATCGAGAATTGTATAAAACCAATAGAAGAATATTTTAGGGTCGGTTTTAGCAAAGTGTATATACATAGTACTAGTCCCAATGAGATAAAATTTATAGAGGAATTCGGAAAAAAGGTGCTGCCTTATTTCCTCGAACAGCTAAAAAAGGGCTAATTATGTCCTACAAGACAATCTATAGTAATTAGGATAAGTTGGTTTACACTATACCGATGTAATACTACACAATCGAATAAATCAACGTCAACACACTTATGTCAAATGGTATAGATATAGACGATCTAGATATGGATACCTTCATTAATTCTCTCCAATTCATTACCACAGTAACCATTGATATCGAACCTAAATCAAAAAATAGTATCCATCCAGTTTTTCTGACTCTATCATCATCCTTCTTCAGATGTAATATCTCCTTTCTGATGATGCTCCAATACTATGTGGCGTTGCATGTCGCCGAAGTTATCGAATCGAATGCCGCATGCTCTACAGTTAAAATCATTCTCAGACAACTACTATTACCTCAGTTATATGAGTGAACATTATCAATAACAGTTACATCATCCTTAGCCATAGTATCAGAAAGGAATATACAAATTAGCCTGTCCGAAAAAGGCTGGTTTAGGAGTAAAACGCCAATATCGTCACAGAATATCTTCATATTACTATGTCCATTATATTCACCATACAGTATATAAAGACACGAGATGTTTCAAAAGGTTGAACCATATCTGATATTCTTAATATACCTCCAATAGTTATTGATGTAGTTACTGCTATCTATCCTGCAATTATCAATAGACTTCTGCTTATGTTTACCATTTCTCTTTTTGTTTTACCTCTTAGTTGTGGCTAGCGTACAATGGCCAAATTAAAGCCTGCTAAACCATGTGAGGTAACAATGTTAAGTCACAACGTTAATCAAGTTCTTAATATTCTGTAGTCGAATAATATGTCAGGAAGTGAAAAATAAGATTGAGTTCAACTAATAAGCAGTTTCTTATGAATCAGCTAGTTTGGATTGGAATTTCATTTGCCATAAGCATCACTATCTCAATGCTATTACCATTTCCAATATCATTAGTTGCCATTGTAGGAACTTTTTTGCTACTTAACTACTATATAAGAAGAAGAATGATGTCAAGGATAGGCAATGTTGGTGCTATAGGCGGCATGTTTAGTCCAATACCAACCAATGGTAGTTCATTGAACTATTATTGTATGGGTTGTGGAAAACAACATAGACAAACAGCATGTCCTAAATGTGGTTCAAAAATGAAGAGGATAGGATAAACAAGGTAGATTGAATGTAATATGAGGATATTTAAATCTTGGAAACCAAAAGGAAAAATGTATAGCCTAAGATGCAATCAGTGTGGATCTGGCTTTCTTTCTAGCTTCAATCTAGAGGCCCCTATTTGTGGCAAATGTATGCAGAAGGCTAAATCATTAGATTCTACAGTAGATTATGAAAATATATGCAGCAAATGCGGCATTAGAGGAGTAATATATGGAAAAGCAAGCTGTCATTCTTGCTACTTTGGCTTCGAAAAGGAAG
>NZ_QURE01000089.1 GCF_009898475.1 Nitrososphaera sp. AFS
TGTTCTCTAAAGAATCGTGCTTCTCAGAAAGGTAAATTATAGCTAGTAATTGGTTGGCAAACGAAAGTGCCATCACTTCGGGGGCATTTCCCTCTGCTCCGACCAAATTAACGACTCTTCCTTTTGACAGTAGGTATATTCTATTGCCATTGAAATTATAGCAATCGATGTTGGATCTTACTGCCTTGGGTTTTCCAGCACAAGAATTAAGGGAACTGACATCTATCTCAACATCAAAATGTCCCGCATTACATAAGAATACCCCATCCTTCATCTTTTTAATATGTTCTTCTCTGATAACGTTGGTGGCGCCAGTACATGTCACAAAAACATCTCCAGATGAAGCTAAGTCTGATAACGGTTTAACATCGAATCCATCCATGTGTGCCTCAAGGGCCTTGATGGGATCTATCTCACTCACAGATACTATCGCGCCCATTCCCCGTGCCTTAACACAGACACCTCTTCCAACCCAACCGTAGCCGCATACTACAAAGTGCTTTCCCGCTAAAAGTATGCCTGTAATCCGCAGTATGCCATCAATAGTGCTTTGGCCAGTTCCATATCTATTATCGAACATATGCTTCGTAGGTGAATTATTTACCGCAATGACTGGATAATTCAAAATGTTTTTTGCCTGCAAAGACTCGAGCCTATTTACACCCGTCGTGGTCTCTTCAGTTCCACCGAAAATGCGAAATTCCGTACCCGTATGTGCTGCAGTATGCAAGTCGGCTCCATCGTCGGTTATAATATCAGGATTGGATTGTAGAACCTTGTTTATACAGTCATCGTATTCATCCTTGGTTTGATCCTTCCACGCATAGGTTCGTATTCCCTTTGAGTACAAGAACGCTGCTACCTCATCCTTTGTGGACAATGGGTTTGCAGAGCAAATGGCAACGTCTGCGCCAAGCAACTGCGCGCTCATCGCCAACACAGATGTTTCCTTAGTTATGTGAAGACAAAATCCTAGTCTGAGACCAGTCAGAGGTTTCTTGACTATATGGCGTTCTACAATCTTTTCAATCATGGTCATTCGCGATTTGGCCCACTGATATGACGCAAGCCCTTCTGTTGATAAATCGGGATCTAAAATTTTACCGCTCAAAAGCCCTTAACTCGAAGTAAGGCAAGAGGATGATCAATTATAATCTATTGCGGATTTGAGATGTTTGAGTGTTAGCTTTTTTTTGAATGTGATGCATCTCATTAGAAAGCGACCTTGGGCTCGAAGACACCAAATACTTCTTTGAATACAGCGCTAATTTCTCCTAATGTTACATTTGACTGTACTGCGGCGATTATATGCGGCATTAGATTTTGATTTGGATCTTCTGCAGAGGTTTGAAGAGTGCTAATTGCTGCTTCAACCTTTGCTTTGTCACGGTTTATCTTGAACTCCTTAAGTCTAGAGACTTGTCGGCTTTCAATCTCATTGTCTAGTACGCTTATTTTTGGTTCTACATCTTTCGTGTCTTGATACTTGTTAACCCCTACTATGATACGCTCTTTGGAATCTATCTCCTTTTTTAATCTGTAGGCATTCTTTCTTATCTCATCTTGGAAAAAGCCCCTCTCAACTGCTGCTAACGCCCCTCCCAGGCTTTGAATTTGTTTCAGATATTTTTCTACTTCATCTTCAATGGTCTGTGTCAAGTATTCCACATAATAGGATCCACCTATGGGATCTACTGTCTTAGTGACACCGCTTTCCGATGCTATAATTTGTTGCGTTCTCAATGCTACTTTTACCGAATCTTCTGTTGGCAATGCTAGTGCCTCGTCCCTAGAGTTAGTATGCAGAGATTGACAGCCACCTAGTACTGCTGCTAGTGCCTGCGTTGTAACTCTGACGATATTATTATCGACCTGCTGAGCAGTGAGTGATTCGCCACTTGTTTGAACGTGAAATCTCAAATGAAGGGATTTCTCCTCTCTAGCATGAAAAGTATCTTTCATTATCTTAGCGTATATTCTTCTTGCAGCCCTAAATTTAGCAATCTCTTCAAAGAATTCCATTGTACCACAAAAGAAAAATGAAAGTCTTTGTGCAAAGTCATCAATCTTAATTCCCCTATCCAGGCAAGTCTCAATATATTGTATAGCGTTCGCAAATGTGAAAGCTAATTCCTGGACAGCGGTACAGCCAGCCTCCCGCATATGGTAACCGGAAATACTGATGGGATACCATTGAGGCACATTCTTCGAACAGTACTCTATGGTATCACCTATCAGCCTCAATGAAGGTTTTGGAGGATAGATATACGTGTTTCTAGCGATATATTCTTTTAGAATATCATTCTGAGTAGTTCCCCTCAAAGTAGCCGGAGAATAACCCTGTATCCCGGCTACGCTAATGTAAAGAGCAAGTAATGTAGAAGCGGTTGCGTTGATAGTCATCGAAGTACTAACTTTATCCATAGGGATTCCGTCAAAACAGGATACCATATTCTTTAGTGAGCTTATCGCAACCCCAGTCCTACCAACCTCTCCTTCTGACTGGGGATCATCTGAATCACGGCCGGTTTGGGTGGGGAGGTCGAATGCGAGTGAAAGACCAGTCTGGCCATGGGTGAGCAAAAATTTAAATCGGCTATTCGTCTCCTCAGCACTTCCGAAACCGCTATATTGCCTCATGGTCCATAAACGGTCTGTATACATGCCCGGGTAGATGCCTCTCAAGTATGGATACTTCCCAGGTTCGTTTTCTTCGACAGTACCACGAATGGAACTCTTTTTATAGACTCTACTCACGGGTATTCCAGAGTCTGTTTTAGCAATTTCAGTCATGTAGTTTTCACATTAAAAGTTTGGCGGCAAGCCCTTTAGCGGCGATGTACGGGTCCATTTCCTTCTTTGCTATTTTTTCAATGTATTCTTGACATTCGTTATCCTTCATTAAGGTCGAGGAAACTTTGTCTTCTAACATGGCCAAAATTATGTCTTTCAACTCTAGCTTGAGCATCCTTTTCTCGCGATCTCTATAATTTTCTCCCTTAATAAGCAGCAACTTTTCAATGTGCTCAGCAAGTTCCTTAATTCCGTCTCCTTTTTTTGCAGATGCCTTCATGACCGTGGGTTTACGAGGCGTGTCTCCTACGAAATCGGTAATGGAGTTGAATAGGGTCGAGGATCCTTCAAGGTCGCCTTTATTGATTATGTACAGGTCTCCTACCTCAGTCAGGCCTGCTTTTATTGCCTGTATGTTGTCACCTGTTTGAGGGCTAAACACAACGGCAGTCACATCAACTACCGCAGAAATTTGTACTTCCAATTGGCCAGCACCGACACTTTCAACGATTATCAACGTAAACCCAGCAGCGTCAAGTATTCGTATTATGTTCCGCACTGATCTGGAGATGCCACCTGTTGCACCTCTTGAAGCAATACTTCTCATAAATACACTCTGATCATCCATGGTGCTTCGCATTCTTATCCGGTCTCCTAATATTGCTCCTCCCGTGATTGGGCTTGTTGGATCTACCGCCAAGACTGCTACTCTGTGCCCTAGTTTCTTAAATTCCGGTACCAAGCTTTCAATCAACGAACTTTTTCCCGCGCCTCCTGCACCAGTGAAACCCACAGTTTTGGCCTTGCCTGTTTTGTAGAATACCTGACTCAGAATTGAATAAGAATCAGGTTCTTTGTTATCCACCACGGAAATGGCTCTAGCAAGAGAACGACGATCGCCACTGAGGACTCCCTCTACTAAAGGATGCATCGTATATTTATGGTAGGCTCGCGGATATTAAATACTTCCAATTTCATTGTTTTTATCAGTAAGGATAAGCTGCCCAAACAGGTTCTGGCAGTAAGTTTTATAGTCTATGGCTTTAATCTTCCTTGATGGCCCAAGATGAACACCAGCTAAGCCCACCAGTACAACAGCAGCTACAGCAAAAAAAGATTAGGGTACTTGTGTCAAAGCTTGGATTGGATGGCCACGACAGAGGAGCCCTAGTGATATGTAGAGCGTTGAGGGATGCAGGCATGGAGGTAATCTACTCTGGCCTCTTTTGTACTCCAGAGCGAGTTGCTAATATAGCGATCGATGAAGATGTTGACGTCATTGCCATGAGCCTGCTAAATGGTGCGCACCTTGTCCTTTTCCCCAAAGTCGCAAGGCTTCTAAGGGAAAGAGGCGTAAGTGATATACTACTGATTGGAGGGGGAATTATACCCGAAAATGATAGGAAATTATTGGAAAAAGAGGGTATTTCAGGTAATTTTGGTCCAGGCACGCCATTAACTGCTATAGTTGAACATATTAAATCGAATCTTAGGAAGTAACATTATGAATCGAGCGCATACGTTTAGCTAAGTTTAGTTATTATAGCTAATTTGTCGCGAAGAGGCTCGGTTTTTAGTTGTGCACTAGAATAGCATTTGAAATTATTCAAACAGCTTGATGGGATTGCGACGCCTAAGTAATTCCTTCGGTTGGTTCATTCTGTCTCTTGTTTTAAATTCAGATTGATATGGTTCTGTTCATAAATACCTACTCTAAAAATATCATTTATTATTACGACAATGTTGCAATGTTGAATTATCAGAATTAAAATCCAAAGTGTAAGATATAGTGAGCTTTTGGATATGACTCTTAATTTCTCTGGATCAAAGGACCGTATTCGTATTTGGGATTATCGCCGTGAGTATCAGCGATCGGATATTCTACGGTGCGCAGGTACCTCTAACTGTTCGTTTATCTTTTTCACCAGGTTTGCAATCTCGATTGGTTTGGTAATGAAACACCCCACTTCCATGGTAGGAAATACTTCTCTTAATGCTTCATAGTACACTTCGAATGCTGTGATAAAACAAACTTTAACGGCATCTATTTTTTCCATTTCTTTATACAGCTCAAAACCGTTCATTTTCGGCATTCTAACATCAATTAGAAGTAGATCATACCTTGAGGCTCTAAAGCTTGACAACGCCTGTATCGGGTCATTGAATACATCTACTTCGAATCCATTTGATTGTAGACCCTGCTTGAATGTGATCGTGATATCTGGATCGTCGTCGACTATTAGAACCCTCGTCATATTCAAACGATGGAGGTGACATGCTATTATAACTTTTGAAACAAATCGGTATAATTAGTCCCTGCCTGATTGTCATTATTATTGTAAAGTATTCGCCATTTACGTATAAATCAGCTTGGAGCTGAGACGTAAAAGGTCACTATTTTTCAAAAAATAGCAGTCCTTAAGTCCATTTTTCATGGCGAGTTTAGCTGGATATAATTGTGAAAAGAAGATAAATTTCAATATTTTTTTTTTGTCTAGTTGAAGTTATATAAAATACTGAGACATTATGCCTACTTAGACGATTTTTAATGACCTTGCTTACACGAACGTCATCTTCATTATTAGCCATTATGATGATCATGTCATTACTTTTAATACCAAAAATTGGAGAATGACAATAATCATCTAAGTTATATGCGAATGTGGCCTTCCCAAATACCTCATTCATCTTCAGGGAACCATATAAAGCTGCTGGAAATGCTAGACCATTTCCCAAAAAAACATACTTGGATTGTTCCTCAACCACAAAATGTACTAAGGACTCTGCATAGTCGACTGATTCATCGAAAGTATTCTGTAAGTTATTCAACTTTACTTTGTTCATTAATGAAATACAATTCATAACACATGCAGTGAATCCTACAGTACCGGCTGTTACTACATTAGCACTTTTATATCGCACTTTGATTAGTTCGTCTGATGTTCTACCTAAAAGGCTCTCTGGTTTTGCTGTTATCGACACAGTCCGCTGGGCATATCTTTTTGCCATTTTTGCAGCTAATAAAGTAGCCCTCGTAGCACCGGAGACCGATACCAAAAATACTTTTCGGTTTAGAACAATTTTTGGATTCATTACAATATCCATTGGATGACAACATTTGGCTCTGCAGCTGGAAACATAACTTCCGATCAGTGAGGCCACAAATGAGTCTCCTGAACCAGTAAAAATACAGTCTTCGATGTTTTCTTCAACCGATGGAAGCTCTAATGATACCAATTGTTCTATCTGATGGTGAATATCTCTGTTCATGGCCTCAATCGATCGCACAAACCAGAATAGCGGACAAAGAAATTAATGCTTTTTGACTCAGAATCGTATAGACATATTTAACAGACATACCTAATAGTAAGGGTGCCGAATTACTATGACATACTAGAGGTTAGTAATCGTGCCTCGCACTCGGATATCAAGAAATCCTTTAGAAGCCTTGCGATGAAATACCACCCCGACAAAAATAAGAACTCTGAGGACTCGAAAATTAAATTTATGCAGATAATAGAAGCATACGAAGTCCTCTCAGATGAGTCAACTCGAAAAGACTATGACAATAAAACCAATCATGGAGTGCGAAATTATACGCCTGCAACCCAGTGGAATCCATCTGCAGATTTTGACAGAATATATAGTTATTCTGAGATCAAGAGAAGATATCGGGAAACAACATCCCATGGTGGGATGTGGGACATAAGTGAGAGTGCGAGCGCAGGGTTATGGAAGGCCACCATAGTTCTATTCGGCGGGCTCGGTGCGCTAGTTATTTTTATAATGATTCTACATTAAATTTATTGAGTCATATTGAACTAGGTTTTATGCTCAATTCTCCCAACTTGTGCAGGATATTAACCAAAACCATCAGAATATATGAAAGCTAGTTGAGTCAGAAAATATTATGCAAGTTAAACTAATTGGATCTCTTCTAGTTGCGTTCATTGCTGGGGGATTATTACTAGTTATAATAAATACATCGATAAACCATACTCATGCGGACAACTTTCTAGCAGGTATTTCTGCTCCTCCTGATCGATATCTAAAGGCGGAAGTCACGGTAAATAATTTTAGACTGATCGCTGATTTAGCGCTCACCCAGAACCAACAGACTAAAGGTTTGGCTGTGAAGAACACTATGAATGAAAGCCAAGGCATGCTATTTGTATTTGAACACCCTTCATTGGAATCATTCTGGATGAAAGATATGAAGTTCCCTATCGACATTATCTGGATCGATGCAAATCGTTCTGTAGTCTATATCGCTTCCCAGTTGAAGCCGTGTCCAGCCGTAGGAGATTGTCCCGCATATGTTCCCACTAAAGAATCAATGTATGTTCTAGAAACCAAAGCCGGATTTTCTCACAGACACGATGTTAAACCAGGCACCCAAATGAATTTCCACCTTTTGGGCTGATACGCTATTTACACATGGCAGCATTTCCATAGTCAGAGTTCTATTGAGCTAAATGAAGACATATTTGTTGATTTGTTCGCAAGAGAAATTATAATTGCGCCCTCAGCTTACAAAATAGACTCAACTGGCCGTGTATGTATGTGACTGAGTTTAGCTTATTACAATACCAGTTTTTCTGGCAAATATCAGATAAGTTGTATGTCCTATCATTCTCATGGATGGCCTAGTCATGCCTTCTCGAGCTTCAATGCTTCGTAACATTAATTCTACGCAATCGATGTCGATGAAGCTATTACTCTTCAGTTCTATGGCCGATTTTTCTAGCTGGTTCATAGTAGGACAAATTGCTATAAACGCACCGCTTGGCTTGAGGGAAGGATAAACTTGGGATACTATATTCCAAGGATCACCCAGATCTACTATGACAGCGTCAAAACAGACGTTATCATATCTCTGTATGGGATCAAACAAATGGGTTGTAACATACTTGGTCATCGCAGCTTTTTCGATATTTCGTCTCGCAATCTCAATATAATTGGGGTTTACGTCGTAGGTATAGATATGGCCATCAGGCTTTACAATACTGGCAAGAAAAGTGGTTAGGGCACCACTACCTGTACCGATCTCGAGTACTTTTGAACCACTCTGGATCCCAGCACGAGCCACAATAAATCCTAATTCCTTCGGATATATGATCTGGGTTGCTCTTTCTGATTTCATTATAAAGTCGTGGATTGTTGGTTCGACTAGATGGATCAGTTTACCTTCTGTAGTCTTGACAATGCTACCATACTCTAGCCCTATTATTGACGAGATGTCTATCACCCCTAAATGGGTGTGCAATTTCTTATTACTTGTCACCCTGGTCAGCCATTTCTTTGAGGAGGTATGAAAAAGCAGTACATAACACCCATCTTGTATCACCATAAGCTAAAAAGTATCTGGATACACAATAAATAAAAATTCTTCCCAAAGTTTTTCATGATTCACAA
>NZ_QURE01000013.1:0-23831 GCF_009898475.1 Nitrososphaera sp. AFS
GGCGACACGCGATTAAAAAGACAATCGGCGCCAATTTACTGGGAAATCCTCAGGAAGCAGAAACGATTCGTGTTAAATTCCTCTCCTGGACCACACAAGAGACAAAAATCGTACCCACTAGGAATATTCCTTAGAGATGTACTGAAGAGGGCGGCCAATATGCGCGAAGCCAGACAAGTTCTATCGAAAGGCAAAGTTAAAGTAGACGGCAAGGTAAGGATGGATATCAATTTTCCGCTTGGCTTGATGGATGTGTTGGAATTGGTTCCCGCGCGACAATATTTCCGCTTGGTTCCAAAAGATTCAAAACTATTGGTACCTGTTGAGATTGCAGATAATGAAAAAGGACTAAAGTTCACAAAGATATCATCTAAGGTCAGTATCAGAGGAGGCAAATTGCAGTATGGTTTTCACGATGGTAATACTATTGTAAGTGACCAGTCACTGTCCGTAGGCGATACCTGCTTAATAAATCTAGAAAAAATGATGATCCAAGATGTAGTGAAGTTCCAAAAGGGGAGTATAGGGCTAATTACCAGTGGAGATAATGCAGGTAGCTTGGGAAGAATTGAGGATATAAAGGATGGGCTATTTTCCCTCCCAAAACGTGCTATCCTTTCTTTGGAAAACAGAACAGTTGAACTACCTGCAGACATGGTGATGGCAGTTGGACTTGAGACGCCCTCAATTAAGGTAAGCTGATGCCAATGAGTCTAGATCCAGAGCCTAAAGTGCATCCGATGAAGAAAATCGGAATAAACAAGGTTGTAATTAATATTGGAGTAGGAAAGTCAGGTGAACCACTTGAAAGGGCAAAGCGCGGCTTGGAAGAACTAACTGGACAACTGCCGACCACCAAAAGGGCCAAAAATTCCGTAAGGGATTTTGGCATTCATAAAGGGGAACCGATTGCTGCCGTAGTAACCCTTAGACACGACGCTTCAATTAGCTTTTTGCGGCGAGTTATTGCGGCGAAAGGAAACAATCTGAAGTTATCTTCTTTCGATGATTTCGGGAATTTATCTTTAGGTATCCACGAACATATTGATTTACCTGACACTAAATATAATCCTGATATTGGTATCTTCGGTATGGACGTAAGCATCGCGCTAACTCGCCCTGGCTATTCAATTGCAAAAAGGAGAAATCCTAAGATCATTGGACACCATCACAGGGTGACTCGGACTGAGGCAATTCAATTCTTTAGAGAGCAGTTCGGGGTGAATGTAGTCTAATGCCGAAACCTAAGCCTCGTGATTATGCAGAAACCGGAAGGAAGAAGCTTGCCCACGGGAGAGGAACAAGATGGTGTAAGAGGTGTGGTTCATATACCGGTCTCATACAACAATACGATCTCATGCTTTGTAGACAGTGTTTTAGAGAAGTAGCTGTTACCTTGGGCTTTGACAAATATGAGTAAGAGTAGTGGTTAGATCATGCCGGCCTTGAATGTTCTATCAAATTTGTTTACTACCATACATAATAACGAATCTCGAAGAAAGAAGGAGTGCATTGTGATCCCAGCGTCAAGATTTTCTAGCGACGTATTGCGCGTAATGCAGAAACACCGCTATATTGGCGAATTTGAGCAAATCGACGATGGACGCACTGGCAAATTTAGGATTCAGCTATTGGCCAAAATAAACAAATGCGGTATCATAACGCCTCGTTTCAGTGTAAGAAAAGATAGCTACTTGAGATGGGAAAGGAGGTTTTTGCCTGCATATAATATGGGATTAATCCTGGTATCTACTAGTTCTGGAATTATGTCTCATCATGAGGCCCAGGCACAAGGAATAGGAGGCGTCTTAATTGGCTACATCTTCTAAAGATGATTTTGAGGCTGAAGTTTTAGTACCGGAGAATGTGAATGCGAGAATCGAAGGAGACGTAGTCACCGTTAAGGGAAAGTTGGGTACATTGAGAAAGGACATTAAGAATATCCCTGTCGTCATCAAGATTGTAGATAAAAGAATCTCTATTAGACCTCATGGAAAGAGGAAGAAGGATCTTGCTATTACAAATACCGTTAGAAGTTTGGTAAGAAATATGCTAATTGGAGTCGAAAAGGGATTTACATACAAGCTCAAAATAGTAAATGCCCATTTTCCTATATCAGTGAAAATCAAAGGCGATAAAGTCAATGTGGAAAATTACTTCGGTGAAAGATCACCTCGTACCTCCAAAATAGTTGGAGAGTCCACTAAGGTCACAATAACTGGTGATGACGTGATAGTTCAAGGTCCAAGCGTGGAAGATGTATCTCAAACGGCTGCTAACATAGAATCATCAACTAAAATGCGGGGCAAGGATCAGAGAGTGTTTCTTGATGGTCTATTTATCTATTCAAAGGCAGTAGGGGTATGACCTAAAAAGACCAAAAACAGATCATTTATTTCAGAATTCGAGTTTTGAAATACATATTCAATTTTGTATGAAGGCTTAGTCGCGCGGGATTAAAGAGTTCTAGCCCTGATAATCACAACATAACATTTATTTTGTGCTTGAATAGGTTGTACAGTGCGCCGCTGTAGCTCAGCATGGTAGAGCAAATTCAGTTGTGGTTCCACACTTGGAGTTCAGCTGTTAACCAGTGGGTCATCAGTTCGAGTCTGATCAGCGGCGCGTTATTTTTAATGTAAAGTATGTAATATCACGATCACTCGAAGCTTATGACATCCAAGGCGATCGCATCCGCAAGAAGCTCCAAATGCTTAGAAGCCAACACGTAACCATTTTTGATCTCATTTGGAGAGACCCATCGATTAGATGATGAGAACAGTCTCTCTCTCCTAATTCGTTTTTCGAGCTCCTCTATGTCTAGTTCCCTTTCCTCAATTTCTTCTGTGACTATGTGTTTTATTGTCAACAAAGCCTTCTTCACTAAGACTCGGCGACCAAATCTTTGAGAAAAATCTCTCGCGCCTTCATCGATATCTAGAATCTTCATTTTGAGCTGATATTTGTTTAAGGTGTCACGGCTTGTGAGTAGCCTCTCGTCGACAAACCTATCATAGCTCATTATTTCTTACTCCTAGGTATAATTTGGGCTATATGAATTAACGTGTTCTTAGACCTTATCGTTTGAATCTATAGATTCAAAACGACAGAAGAAACAGCCATCAGTTGTTATGCCACACTCTTCAATTCGAACTTTGCCTCCAGGCGAGGCATTCACAAATAATGTTCCGATGACTCTAATCCACACCATATACTTCATTTCTTGAACCTACGGGACGTATGGACACCTCTTCGATAATTCCATAGGAGTCAATTTTTTTGAACGCCGTTCGAGAGAAGCAATAGCAGCAGAAAGAAGAGTTTGGCCATATGGTCTTGTGACATCGTACACACACAGTTAACCTGAATTCCCCAGCCCTAGCAAAATCGAAAAACTCCTTCGTTATCGTTATGAATCTACACCCAGTACCAAAACTGTTGCAGAGGTACCAGCGGCAGCTAGATTCTGCACTAATCCTGCCTTGCATCCCTTTACCTGTCGTTGCTCCGCTCTATTTCCAAGCTGCAACACTATTTCTGCGGTTTGGGCTACTCCAGTAGCACCTATTGGATGACCACATCCTAATATTCCGCCTCGTGGATCAAAGATGATCTCATCTTGTTCAACAAATTTCCCACCTTCACCTTTCTTTGCGAACTTTAGATCTTCATATGCAAGTATCTCCAGGATGGTAAATGCATCATGTAATTCAGCTACGTCAATCCCACTTGGCTTAATCTCAGCCATCTTATATGCTTCTTCGGCAGCTTCCCTGGTAGCAATAATAGACGTTAAATCTGCCCCAATTTTTGAGAAGGAGGCTCCACTCGTTCGTTGACCAATACCTCTTATCCAAACAGGGTTTTCGCTCAATATTTTAGCCTTTGACTTCGAGGCAAGCAAAAGAGCCGATGAACCAGTACATAAGGAAGAACAATCTAATAATTTTAATGGAGGGGCTATCGCTCTAGACTTTAAAACTTCTGCGGGAGTTATAGGTTTCCTGAATAAAGCATTAGGATTTTTTAAGTGATTCCTTGCCGAAACTAAGGCCATTTGCTCCTCCGTAGTTCCATATTTGTTCATATGTGCTTTAGCGAATAATGATGCCCAAAAGATAGGAAGGCCGTATTCACCTCTAGTCACGTCCCAGTTCAGCTTTCGACCGGGGGTATTGGCCTCTTCCGCTCCAACAACTAGCACAGTATCACATAGGCCGGAGGCAATATGAGAAAATGCAGAGACGATTGCATTAGTTCCAGAGCTACATAGGTTATCAATCCTATGACAAACCTTGGGTCTAAGACCCAACATCTCAGAAACAATCGACGCAGAATACTGTTCAACTGAGCAACTTGAAAATAGCACAGCGTCTATATCTTCTTTTTCCAAATACTGTCTTCCTAGAATGTTTACACACGGCTCACATGCTTTTTCGAAGAAGGCCTCATCTGATGATCTGCTAAATTTGGATGTGTCACAGTCAATTATGGCCACGTCGTTCATCACAAAAAGTCGCGAGCATCTCCCTAAAAGAAGTTTCTGGGTCTCCAACTGGATTTACCTGTAAGATTATCGTTGTCAGCCCGCACGAACGAAGGTCATTAAAGGAATCTAAGCATTGCTGGGAATTGCCCGAAATTGTTAGGGCGTCTAGCATGCGTTCCGAAACATGTTTCGTAGCTTCGCTAAGTCCCTTAAGCCTGTATGCATCTGAGATTTCGAGAACTTCTTGGGCAAATCCGTTAGCGGCTAAAAACCTATTATAATATTTCCCAACCGAAACATAAAATGCTAGTGTCTGTGCAGCTCTTTGTCTGGCCAGCAGTGGTCGGTCATTTGAAATTGAACAAATAACAACACTTGCAATTTCAAATCCACTACTTTTCTTTCTAACTGATTTAATATTTTGCACGGTTCGCCTCAACTCGTCATAAGGCCTTAGATACAGTAGTATACCGTCTGCAATTTGGGTGGAAAGGGACACCATCCTTTTATTTATTGCTGCCATGAAGATAGGTATCTCAGAGCGTTGTGGCCTATAGAGTAGTTTAAAATTATTAATTTTATAAAACGATCCGGAATAATTTACGGTTTCACCAGTTATCATTCGGCGGAGGCAGGTCACGTATTCATGTATTCGTCGCAATGGCTTCGAAAATTCGATTCCGTGCCAGTTCTCCACAATAGCCTCTGTGCTGACACCTAAGCCCATTACAGCTCGGTTGTTTGAAAGCATGTCTATCGTGGTTGCAGCCATAGCAACAGTTGCAGGTGTCCTTGCATATACGCTAAGGATTGCTGTCCCTAATCGCACTTTGCTGGTCAACTGTGAAATCGCGCCCAATGTGGCAAACCCTTCGCGACCCCACGACTCAGGAATCCACAAGGAATCGACTTCTCTAGAGTCAGCAAGCTTTGAAATGGCAAGGACATCTCTTATAGACAACAGGCTGCCCAGGCTATAGCCAATCTTTACGGCAGACATTAAAAAAAGGAGGAGGAAGATTTCAACTCTTTAGCAGCTTCTTCTATATCTTTATGAGAGTCAATCGAGCGCCAAAATGAACTCAAGTAGCGTCTGCCAAGCAATTTTTTGGATTTTGCCATTTCCGGTAGGGCTGTAATTTCGATATTTCCAACTTCAGGTAAATACTCAAATACTTCACGGGTAAAATGGTATACCCCAGCATTAATCCATTTATCTTTGATAATAGGTTTTTCAACAAAGCCCATCACGTTCGACTGCTCATCAACCTCAACTACACCATAAGGGCTTCTTAATGGTACTAGCGCAAGCGACGCGGTGTCGCTCGCGCGTAGTGCATTGGGGTCAAGATCTGTGAGTATATCTCCATTCACCATGAAAAACCCGTCATCTTTTAGTCCCCCGAGTAGGCTTTCTGCATTCTTCAGTGCACCACCGGTACCTAATGGTTCCTCCTCTACGGCGTAACCAACTTTGACTCCAAACCTATTCCCGCTGCCGATATAATCAATAATTTGTTCTTTGAGATAGCCGACACATATCAGAATTTCGTTGATGCAATGCTGTTTGAACCATCTAATCTGCCACTCGATTATAGGAGTGTTTGATACTTCAATCATTGGTTTTGGCCTTTCATCCGTCAATGGTCTCAATCTCTTGCCTAATCCTCCAGCCAAGATAATTGCCTTCATTGTCCTCCAAATCATACTGTTTTGTATAAAAAAGTATGGCACATTTTACAACTTCAAAACGAGTTGTTCACAGTTTTTCCTAGGCTAGAATCATTCGGCGATTACAGGTTAAATCAACCTTTAGGGCTTTGAATAGGCGTTGTAGTTGCATTCAAATTGCCAAAATCTTTTCAAGAATTTTATCATCCAATTCAAATTGTGATTGTAGTTTCCGACTTAATCTCGGTATTGTACAAATTAAGTCAACATCGCATAACCTTTTCACTGAATCTATTAGTCGTCTATCTATTACATCTGGCCGACGAGGGAAACCGTTAAGCACCAAACCAGCTATTCTCAATCCATAATTTCTTGAGACGCGAAGAGTTAGGAGTATGTGATTCAACGTACCTATCTTGCAACTAGCAACTATTAGCATCGGAGCGTTGACAGCTTTCGCAAAGTCCGCAAATGTTTCCTCTTCAGTTAAAGGAACCATTAAGCCTCCGATGCCTTCTACTATAAGGAAATCATGTTTAGCTCCAACTTTCTCTAAAGAGCTTACAGCTGCCGTAACTGCTATCGCTGTTTCCCCCGTAATAGATGCGGCGACAAATGGAGCCGCTGGCAAGGAATAAAAAAAAGGATTAATTTCATGATCACACTCATCTACACTGGCAGCTTCAGCCAAAATAGCAGTATCTTCTGAGCGGTATTTATCTGAGTACCTCTCATTAGATGCTGCAAAAGGCTTCATAACTCCCACGTTGATGCCGTTAGACCGGAGGCTGCGGGCCAGTGCGGCTGCCACTGTAGTCTTACCCACTCCAGTATCTGTACCAGTCACAATAATTGATCTCATAGAGTAGTTATTACCGTAACACGTTGCAACTAATTAAGATGCACTTAATTGACGCGGACAAAAGGTATGTTTGGCACCCGTATACCCAAATGCTGGATTGGATGAGATGGGATAATAAGGTGATAGTAGATGCAAAAGGGTTTTACCTCATCGACAGCAAAGGAAAAAAATATTTGGATGGGATTGCCAGCATGTGGTGCAATGTTTGGGGACACAGTGACAATGAAGTACTCAAGAGCATGTCAAAACAGATTCGGACAGTACCACATTCAACGCTTTTCGGCCTAGCCAGTGCGCCATCAGTCATTCTTGCACAAAGACTGTTAATGTTGTGTAAGGGCATGCAAAAGGTCTTTTATTCTGATAACGGTTCGACCGCAATTGAAGTCGCAATGAAAATTGCAGTCCAATATTGGCACAACAAGGGGAAGCGGAAAAAAAAATACTTTATATCTCTCGAAAATGGATACCACGGAGACACTTTCGGCGCGATGTCTCTTGGTTATTTACCAAAGTTTTTTCGCCCCTACAGGCATCTCCTATTGAAAGTTTACAAAGCTCCGAAGCCTAGGGCATCAGATCAAACAACTGCTGATGATAGCAACTCAGACCTGGAAGATGTAGAGAAAATTGTCTCTGAACACAAGGACTCGTGTGCAGCATTGATCATGGAGAGCGGAGCACAAATTGCTGGCGGTGGTATAATTTACAAAAAAGGCTACCAGAGAAGAATTTCTGAGCTATGCAGGCAATATGGTCTCCTTTTTATTCTTGATGAAATTGCAACCGGATTTGGAAGACTAGGAAATATGGTAGAATATATTGCGCAACAGTCCAGGCCTGACATAGTCTGTCTCGGGAAGGCGCTTACTGGAGGTTATTCTCCTCTTGCTGTCACTCTTACTACTGAGGAGATCTATAATGCATTTCTGGGACAGTACAAGGATGGTAAGCACTTTAGCCATGGACATACATTTACGGGCCATGCTGTTGGCTGCGCTGCAGGAATCACAAACATTGAGTTATTCAATAAATACAAGTTAATAGAAAGAATAAGAGATAATGCACACTACTTGTGCAAGAGGCTCAAAGAATTAGACTCGCCGATCGTATCCAACCCAAGACAGAAGGGTCTGTTTGCAGCGTTTGAGTTAAAGCAGAACAACAAACCTATTACCATCATGCAGAACAATGAGAATTTACAGTACTTTGTTATGCATGAGTCCATGAAAATGGGGGTCATCCTCAGGCCGCTAGGCAATACTATGGTAGTCATACCCCCGTTAGCCATTTCTAGGAGGGATTTAAGAAGGATTATGGATGTCCAGATGTGTCTAGTAAAGAGGATCGAGAAAGAGTGCAAATAGGGCCTTGTCGCAGTTCTTTGTAGAGGGTCGCCCTAGAAACTCCTAGCGCACCCGCGATCTTTGTTCTCGGAGTATTAGCTAAAAGAAGTCTAATTAATTTATCCTTATCGACTGTCTTTTTGGGTCTTCCCGCGATTATCCCTGATGCTTTTGCTCTAGCCATGCCGTCCTTAGTTCTCTGCACCAACATCTCCCGTTCCCTTTCAGCAACCCAAGTCAGGATGCCGATCATAAGCCTTCTGATGCTAGGCTCGGTATTTTCTAGAAATGATTCTCGCGGTGAGCATGAAATTAACGGTGCATATTCCTCAATAGCCTTGATCGCATCCAGAGTATCCCAGAAGGTCCTGCCTACTCTCGACAGCTCATAAACAAGAACAGCGTCTATCGCTGCATCTTTAGCTATCGATAGAAGCTCCTGAAATGCCTTTCGCTTTATCGCAGGGATCTTGCCGCTAGTAGAAGTGTCTTCGAAAAAATCGATTACTGTATAGCCATGTTCCGATGCCCATTTCTGCAGGAACAATTTTTGGTTTAGAATAGTCTGATCGTCAGTGCTAACTCTCAGGTATCCAAACGCGTATTTCATGGCTAATGAATACCTACCACTTTAACTATAATTTTGTTAATATTGTACGATAACGTGTCTAAAAAGGGTTAGACGAACCTTTACTTACTGTTTATGCCCATGTAAATAAATGGTACCCTTTACTTGCATGTGTATTAATGGACCCGTTTACACACACTCCAAGTAGATGCCTCATCTGACGAAAATCGTTTCACGAATCTCGATCACCCATTATCAATCTTTGGAAGATCATCTATGTATATTATCACAAATAGAGCAAAAACCCCTAACCTGAATCCGAAAATATGGCCATTTTTGTGGTTGATAATAAAGATAAGCGGTGAAAATTATTTCTATATTCGAGTTCTGAAATATACGGTATTTTGGTTTATCTTCAAAACGTTAATTACATACAGGATATTTTTTATTTACAATGAACGAAAGCCAATTCATTCGCGATATTATGAATGATATACTCAGAGGATCAAACATTTCTTTTGATGATGCTGAAGCTCTGCTTTCAACTGATGAGGTGCTAACTTTGGCGGAGTGTGCAAACGAAATCACAAGGTCATTTAATTCGCACAAGGTTGATGTTGAAACGTTGCTGAATGCAAAATCAGGGAACTGTCCAGAGGATTGTTCGTTTTGTTCGCAATCCTCGCATTATAGTAGCTGGATCAACAAATATCCACTACTGGATAAAAAAGCAATAGTGGAAAAGGCAGAGGCTGCTAAAAGGGCTGGCGCATCAAGTTTTTGTCTAGTTTGTGCATATCGCGAACCTCCAGAAAATGACTTTCAAAGAATATGTGAGACCATATCCGAAATTAAAAAAATGGTCGACATTAATGTTAACGTTTCACTTGGTTTCATGACTTACGATAGGGCTCGCGAACTAAAGGCCGTTGGGGTTAAACGATACAATCACAATCTAGAAGCATCTGAAAGTTACTTTGCTAAGATCTGTAGAACTCATGATTTCCAAAATAGAGTGAGAACTGCAAAAATAGTCAAAGACGCAGGTCTTGAACTCTGTTGTGGGGGTATTATCGGTATGGGAGAAACTATCCGACAGAGAGTCGAACTCGGATTCTCAATAGCATCACTTGCCCCAGAAGAGGTTCCATTAAACATTTTGGTTGCTCAAAAGGGAACACCCTTTCAAGATACGGTACACATTTCGACTGATGACATCTTAAGAACAATATCAGTTTGGCGCTTTATAATGCCAACTACAATCCTGAAAATCGCAGGGGGAAGGGAGGTCCATTTCAGTGACCAGGGGAGAACTGCACTGCGAGCCGGTGCAAATGGCTTAATAACTGGTGGCTATCTAACTGTCGATGGAAACAAGGCAAGCAAGGACCTTCAAATGATCCGGGAAATTGGTCTCCATACATGATGTGATCAATGAGCTTTCTGATCTTAAGGAAAGAAATCTATTTAGATCTCCTCCTATAGTGGAGGCGATTGGCTCCAAAGCAATCGTAAATGGCAAACAGAAGATTAATTTTTGTACGAATGACTACCTAGGGCTTTCCAGTAGCCGGCGTGTCGTCGCAGGCACAATACAATCCTTGCGGACTATTTCACAGTGTAGTTCCAGATTGGTAGCTGGCAATTCGCCTATATTGTTGGAATTGGAGCAAACCATTGCAAGACACCGAAAAACTGAGGCGGGTCTTCTTTATCCGAATGGATACATGGCAAACTTAGGCCTTATCTCTACACTGTCTAGGAATAGAGCGACGATATTCAGCGACGAATTGAACCATGCAAGTATAATAGATGCATGCAGACTTAGTCGCACTAATGTGAAAGTATTTGCTCATAATGATGAGGAGCAGTTAGAAAAGCTTCTACATTCGACCCGCGGTGACAAGATTGTCATTACTGAAGGAGTTTTTAGTATGGATGGAGACCTGTCTAAATTGGACAGAATCTGCTCTATCTCAAAGAATTATGACGCAACTTTAATCGTCGACGATGCCCACGGAGATTTTGTATTCGGCCAGCCAGGTTCGTACGCTGGTATCCCTGAACACTTTCATGTAAATGAAAGGATAGATATGAGCGTGAGTAGTTTGAGCAAGGGTCTAGGATGTTTTGGCGGATATGTGGCTTGTTCAAATCCAATTAGAGAATTGCTAATAAATAAGTCAAGACAACTAATATACACTTCTGCCTTACCTGAGCATTTGTGTGTCGCTTCTCTAATTGCAATCCCGCTTGCATTAAAGGGACACTTGCAAAAGAGACTATTTAGAAATATTAGACTAATTACTAAAGGGTTGGCTGCCCTTGGTTTTTCGATTGGGAAGAGCGCCAGCCAAATTATTCCAGTAATGATTGGAGATGAAAAGAAGGCTGTTAACTTCGCCAGCGGGCTAACTAACAATGGAATCTTCGTTCAGGCTATCAGATATCCCACTGTCAGCAAGGGCAATGCCAGAATAAGGTTGAGCATAACCTCTGACCATACATATACTGACATCCAGGTGGCTCTAAATTGCTTTGAATACGTAGGCAAAAGAAACGGGCTAATATAGCCAAAAGAATTTGCAAGCTTGTTGTTTCTATCCAATGTTGCTAAACTCGAATTTAGAAATAAATATGAGCGCAAATAAAACCCATAGTCTTTGGAATCTAAACCATACACGTTCGAGTTGCGGCTCACGAGAGCGCAGCAGGCAGAACTGCGACTCTACCTAGAGTCGCTTCCAATCCAAATGGTATTATTCGGTTTGCGTTTTGCTTATAAACGTGAAAGAGCGATCTCTGGCGGGTACCTTATGCCTGGACGGAAGAGCATAGTAAAAAGGGAGACTTTTTTGTTAAACCGTAAACAAGCGAGTTGGAGGCTTAATAACTGGAAGGCAATGATACGCTCATATCGAGAAATAGGGTACAGCTATCCTACTATTTCGAGAATTAAAAAGGAGATAGCGGGAATTGCTACTGGCCGCAAATAACGAGCTAATGTTGCTCTATTCTAGAACAAAGAGGCTTCTGTTTTCCTACTTTGCACAGTTGATGGTAGATCCGGGAACTTCTCTTTCATGCTTTCTTCTACTATTGCACTGGCTTCTTCAATTATTTTTACTCCATCTTCGTTTAGACCTGGGCTGCTTGGAGCCACATCAGCGGTCGGAATATGTCCTGACTCATTCATGATGCTTCCCAATAAATCTGATATCTGCCCTAGCGATTGGTCTGCCTCTGGCAGCATCGATGAAAGTTTCCCTTGTATTCCCTTTATCACGGACATTGCCGGGCTAAGAGTCACAACAACGTCGCCTAACTCAGTAATAGTGTTTAACCTTAGCTGAATTTGTTCGAGAGCCAACTTGGCAGAGATCACCATTTTATTCATTTTCCTCACTTGGGATAACTCGCTGGACAATACCCTTGCGTAATGGGCATCGTGATTTTGGACTGAAAGAACAATTCGTTTAAATATAAGTTGATCTTTTTCCTGCATCTTAATAGAAATGCTATCAAGTTTTGAGATCTGAAGATGCAACCTGCTCTGTGCTTCTTCTATTCTAGGCTTAAGTGGAGCCTGTGGCTTAAACCCATCAAGAAGTTTATTGCCGACATTCTCCGCATGAGGTTTTATCCATTTATTTCCAAAAGACATCCGTAAACTGGCACCTATATCCATCACATGGTTTATCTAAAAAGCAATATGTGTCTTAATAATTTGTCACCGCGGTAACTAGACCCGGAGGTTACGCAATCCCTGATTTTGATATGACTCTAATCGTGAGGCAGCGTAATCGGAATTATAGGAAACGATCCACAGATCTTACAATACGTATCATGAGAAGACACGCAACCGCAGCATTTTGGGCACCTGGAGTCGAAGCACTCTTCATTTGCAGGAGGGCAATAATATGATCTAAAAATTCCGTAATAGTGAAGTTGCTCTTTGGATGATATGTTTACACGTTCATTTAGAGCCGATCTTATTTTGATGCCGAATGTTCGTTCATCATAACCATTTTCAAACTGGGTTTTCAAATTTACCGTTCCTGCTCCCTCCTCCTGTGCCATTTTGTTCCGCCAAGCAAAGTCGTAACCAAGCTCCCTCTGGAAGCATTTTCGCAAGATGTATTTTCCCCAACAGTTTCCAGAATGTTCTCCAATTTTTTCGGATAACGGTACGGATGTGGCGTAGCTAAGAAATTGCGAGTCCAGAAACGGTGTCATCAGGCCTATTCCAAGAGTTTTTGAGAGCACATTGGATGAGAATTGCATTATGTTCCAAAGGCGATTCATTTCATAGTTTAATCTATCCAAATCCTGGAAATATTTTCCAAGATATTTGTACCCCACGAATAGCTCATCGCATCCATCACCTGTCATCACATCTTCATAGCCAAGCTGCTTGGCAACCATTAGTCCAGCACACGATACCACAGAGTTTCGAACCTCTATCGGACTAAAAGTCTTTAAACTTCCGATTACGGTCCTGAGAACCTTGGACAAATATCCATTCCTATTGAGTCTAACTTCCGTATGTTTTGTCCTTTGCCTAAGGGCTATCTTTCTGGCATAGCTCAGGTCTGGAGAATTATCATCCCATACGACCGTCACAGTTTGGCTGGGCCTTGCGATTTCAGCAAGAATACTGCTATCCAAACCGCCTGAAAGTAAAAGGGTACTGCTAAGATGTCTTTTCACGGATTCTCTTAACTCGGACTTGAGCCTCTTGCAATAGTTAGTCGTCAGAACAGTTTATTGTAATGCAATAGATATGTTTTTGCACCTCCAAAAGAAAGATTTTAGCAAGCCTGTTCGTAAACAGTTGATTATGGAAGACTTTACGTTCTAATTGGTGAGCATTAAACTTCTTGTTGTAACTCCTCAGAACGGTTTATTTCTGAGAACTCCGGAATCGTAGGCAAGAGCCTAAGCAGTTGTTCATACTTGTCTAAATACATCAGTCCATCGTCGGTGATTCTATATAGACCGGTAGCCTCAGAATAGGTTACAAGTCTCCTTTCAACAGCAATTGCAAGGTAGCGTATTAACTGTGAATGTGATACCATGGCATTAGTCATTATTGTTGTCTTGTACTCCCAATCCTTGGTTGCAGATCTTAGAATGGAAGCCATTATTTCGATTTCAGAACGATTCTTCAAAGATCTATGACCTGTTTTTGTTTCTCCTCGTGTTTTCAATAAAAGGGCATAGGACAAATTATAAAGACCAAAAAGCTTGCAGACAGTCAACCATAAGCACTGTTGCCTCAATGGGGGCAATTATTAATCGATTTACATGAGGACTTGTAACATCCATTAAGTTGTTGCGATGGCTGATTAGGTTCATGACCTTACTAAAAAGATCTGAGATGGTGTCTAAACTATAAAACGATTCTCGCATAAGCTTGAAGAATGAAGATCTGAAAAATATGATGTGTCGGAATTCAGGCCGATCCTAATAGTAGGCAAGTTTTTTAAAGGCGAAGCAGAGGAGAGAATCTACATGATTAAGGAAAAAATCAAGGTAAATAGCAATTTTTATCAGGTGACACTTAATGATCAAACTCAAATGTATGCTACGAAACTCAGACGGCTTTATCAACAATCCTACACAGATGTAGACAGCTTCGACGAGGTCAGTTCTGAAATTTCAACAACCGTAAGCAACCTCCTTAAACATGGTGTCTCTCCTGATGTCAAAGAGGATGACATGGACGGCGTAATCCAACAGTTGTTGAAAATATGCGATAAACTGTCTAATAGATGAAAGTGCTGCATATAATTTCGGATGTTTTGAATCGTTATTCTATACTGCACATGTTGAGACACCATGCAAGCATAAAACTCTAAATAGAATCTAGATAAATTCTGGCTATGAAAGGTACATCTACCAAAAGATGCATTAATCCTTCATGCGGATTATCTTTCGAGATAGATAATGATATTTACCGATGCTCTTGCGGATTTCTTGTTGATGTTATTTATTCAGAACTGCCATCCAAGAGACTGACTGAGGTATTCTTTGACCGGCGGAATCACAGAGAAAATATTTATGATGAAAGTGGGGTTTGGCGGTTCAGAGACCTACTTAATTTCTCGGGGATAGATACAAACAGTATCAGTGATTGTGCAAAAACTCTAGTTTCTCTAGACGGTGCCGAAGGTAGGCTTTCCAAGCCGTACACTATGACAAAAGTTGCTGAGTATGCATTAATGCCAAACAGTAATTTTTTCTTACAGCCAGAGGGCTACAACCCAAGTGGCTCGTTCAAGGATAACGGCATGTCTACCGCAGTCACCCATGCAAAAATGCTGGGGGTAAAAAAACTAGTCTGTGCTTCCACAGGTAATACCTCAGCATCCGCAGCGATGTATGCTGCCAACGAAAACATGGAATGCGACGTTTACATTCCTAAAGGAGAAGTTGCACCAGGTAAGCTAGGTCAAGCGTTCCAGTTTGGGGCACAAGTTATTCAAGTGGAAGGAAACTTTGATGATGCCCTTGCTGCTTCCCTCGCTGATTCAAAGCTAAGCCATGGGTACACAGTAAACTCACTCAATCCATTTAGACTCGAGGGACAAAAGACAATAGTGTATAGGGTGTTGGAACATCTGGATTGGAATCCTCCTGACTGGATTGTATATCCAGGAGGGGCATTGGGTAATATCTCCAGTTGTGGTAAATGCCTGATCGAACTGGTTGAATGGGGATGGATAAGGAAAATCCCAAGGATTGCAGTAATTAATGCAGAAGGTGCCAGCTCATTATATGACCTTGTGAATAGCAAATTTGAGAGCAAGCCTCTTAGTTGGAATAACGGCAGACCAGATCTGGAAATGATAGAAAGGTATTATCATTATAAAGATGGCAAGGGCTTGACTCCTAAGACTCGAGCTACTGCTATTCAGATTGGAAAGCCGGCAAATTTGATCAAAGCCTTAAGGGCAATTGAATTCACTAATGGAGTCGTTACGCGGGTTTCAGACATGGAGATGGCAGATGGAATGTCTATCGTCGGTCTAAACGGGTTCGACTGCGAGTTGGCTTCAGGTGCTGTCCCAGCAGGGGTACGAGTTCTTAGACGAGACGGCATTATTAAGGCCGATGACATCGTCGTGGGCATACTTACAGGTAGACAAAAAGACCCGTCACTCCCAGTGGAATATCATACCAACAAATCAAATCGATATGCCAGACCACCGACCAATGATTAGGTATCTCGATTTGAATTATTCTATTTGAGGCCGTACTTTGGCCTTTCAATATTCGAACTCAACCTGAGTGCCAAAAGGAGGGCATTAGCCTTTTGAGTGGTTTCACGCCATTCGCTAATTGGGCGAGAATCGGCTACAATGCCGGCACCTGCTTGTACAAAAGCGGTGTTCCTATTTACGAATATTGATCTGATAGCAATCGCGAAATCACATGAGCCATTTGCAGAGAAATACCCGAGGGCTCCTGCATAGGGTCCTCGAATCTCTGGTTCCAGCTCGTCGATTATTTGCATTGCGCGTGGCTTAGGAGCTCCGGAAACAGTCCCTGCAGGGAAAACGGCCTTGAAAGCATCGAATGAATCATTATTGGGGTGAAGAGTGCCCGTCACGTGAGAAATAAGATGTTGTACGTGACTAAACCTTTTTATTTTCATTAACTGTCTGACCTCAACAGTCCCGAATTTGCTTACTTTACCGATGTCGTTACGTGCCAAGTCTACTAGCATGGTGTGTTCCGCTATCTCTTTTTCATTATTTTGAAGATCCCGCTTTAAGCGATCATTTTCATAAATATTTCTTGTAACCGGCCTGGTACCGGCTATTGGAAACGTTTCAACTAAGTTGCCTGTCACCCTAAGAAGCATTTCCGGACTAGACCCAATTATTGCTCTCTCTTTGTTTTTGAAAAAATACATGTACGGTGATGGATTTATTTCTCTTAGACTCGAGTAAACTTCCAGGAGATTCCCTGAGGTTTTGAATGTAATTCGTCTTGAGAGGACAATTTGAAAAACGTCCCCGTCATACAGATATTTCTTTGCTCTCTCAACCATTTCAATGAATTCTTGCCGGCGTATATTTTGTTTGGGACTTCTTGATGAAAACGTCCCTAAATTGAAATCTATCTTGTCATTTAAAATGATCTCTCTTACCTCATCAAGCCGGGATTTCGAACCCAGTGAAAAATAGTAAGGCTGCCCTTTCATATGATCATAAAGTATTCCATCACTGAACACTCCGAATTCAAGCAACGGAAAGTCGGACTTCAAAATTCTCCTTTTGCCTAACTTCTCCCAAAAACGAACCGCATCATAGCTGACATATCCTACTGCGCCACCCAAATATCTGTACCTGTGATCGGAGATCGAGGGAGTGAATTCTCGAAGCTGAGCTAAGGGATCCACGGCGTCCCTCACCTCCTCTAACCCGGAACGGTCGCGGATCTTCAATTTTTTCGTGTCGCACGAAATAATCAGGTCTGGATCGAATCCAATTATAGAGACCTCGGACAGCGTTTTTGGCCCATCAAGAGACTCGAGTATAAACACCCTGTCATAATGTTGGCATATTCTTTGAAAGATATTGAATTGATCATGCGTCGAATCAATTTTTTGTATTTTTACTTTCATATCTAGCGTCACTCAGGACTGGTAGAGTTTATTTTGCCTGTAGCATCCTTGTGGTAATGTCACTCTCGAAATTGAGATTAACAATCGGGTTTCTCAGACTATCTTAGATCTGAGAAGTCATCTGCTTCGGCTGAGAAGCCTCTTGGCGGCAATGGCTTCCTTCCCAAAAAACCCTCTTCCTTTGCATGCCAAAATTTGATCTCGTTCTCCCCGAACTTCCAACATAACCACACTTCCTCATCAAACCGCTTGCATGGAAAATCGACCAGTCCCTCTTCTACACTCTTTATCACTATTCCCATTGACTCTAGAGCCTCTATAGATTTATACAGCTCGGACACAGCCGCGTTGAGCTCTTGCTTCTTCTCTATGAATTCTTCCAACTCGGAATTGAATTCAATAGTTCTTTGCAAATCCTCATGCAGCTCGACGACATATTTTTTCTGAGATAGAATTTCATTAAATTTTCTCCTTACTTCAGGAAGGGTATTATTCGCGTCCTGTTGAGTATAAATCCTAAACATCCAACGACGTTACATGCAATTGCAGACAATTTATGTATTGCCTTGAGGAAGGTTTTTCGTCCGTCGGACTTTTCGCGTCTTAAGCCTTTCTATTTTCTGCCCGTTCTTGGTTTTGGTAGTAATTGTGTGCTTGAATCTATCTAGATCACCTAGGCCATGAGGATAATTTTCCCACAAATTCGATCGGCCAAATAGGTTATCTAACTTTGCTGAGGCAGATAGAGAGAACTTGTTAAGTGTCAAATGTAATGATTCATGGCTCAACAATGAGGAAGCTAATTCGACTATTTTCCCATAGCTGTTATACTGGCGCCAAGTAGAGTAATTAGAGATGAAGGCCCTTGATTTGCCATAATATGTGACAAACATGAGTCCTCGCTTTCCAGCCATTCCCTTAAGTTTAAGATCTACTACCAACTAATTTCAGCTTAATTTGTTTTAACCGGAGACTAGTTTGATTAACTTATCTAAATAATAAATTCTTAAAATTTTTTAACTATTTGAGGTTTTTGGCCAATACAACACTGTTGGAACTAGAAATGTTGTCATCAGACCCGTTTTTGTAAATATTAAACGGCTCAGAACTTATCAATATTAATCTCCGACCTGCGAATATTGCTTAAATTTACCTTAAAATTAATAAAACCTGTTAACGCTGATCAAGTTCTTACGTTGCATTAGTAAGGATAGTTTGCCCTAGACCAAAAAAAAAGACTCATGATTTTAATTCATGAGGGCCTGTAAATATCTCGTTGAATCCTATATTAAATAGAAAATCCCTAGAACACGTCCAGGGTCCTAGCCGGGCGTTGGAAACAGCGCTATCTGCCTATGAATTCGCTCTCCAAGATTCAAGTCCCAAAAAGCTGGTCGAAAGGGCTACAAAACTAAAGGGTTCACAATTAACACTATCCGATCTGCAGGGGAGAATAACACCATTAAATCTCGATAAATTTGACTCAATATACATAATTGGGGCAGGAAAGGCTACGGCTGCAATGTCCAACGCGGTTTCCTGCATACTCGAGGCAAGGGTTTGCGGTGGCGCAATAACTGTTCCTCGAGGGATAGTCAAAGGCAAAGGCACCCATATGGTGGAAATCACAGAGGCAGGTCATCCTTTGCCAGATAGAGCAGGCACACTAGGAACAAAGAAAATTATCNGTAATCTGTTTGATCTCCGGCGGAGGGTCTTCCCTTTTGCCTCTACCTGTAGATGGTCTTTCCTTAAAGGCCAAAAGGGAGATCACGAAAGCACTACTGAGTGTGGGTGCAAGTATCAACGAAATTAACACAATACGCAAACACTTATCCCAAGTCAAGGGTGGCAGACTCATGAGGTTCGTAGCAAGGGGCTGTACGGTAGCTACAATGATCATGTCCGATGTTATTGATGATCCGGTAGACAGCATCGCCTCAGGACCAACAGTCCCAGATAACTCGACCTATATAGATTGTGCAAATATCCTTAAAAAATATGGACTGTGGCAGCGTCCAGCAAGCCCAGTTATTCATACGATCAAGAGAGGTATGAAAGGAGAAATTGAGGAGACACCAAAGGAAGGAGATCCAGTGTTCGATAAAGTATACAATATCCTCATAGGTAACAATACAAGCTTGTGTAATAGTGCAGTAAGATACCTTAAGCCACACGTAGATGTGGTAAGGTATTTAGGCTCTTCCTTCTCTGGCGAAGCCAGAGAACTTGGTATGTTCCTTGCAAATTTGGGTGACGCCATTCTGTTACGACAAAAATCAAGTGCTCTAGTTTTGGGAGGCGAGACTACTGTCAGGCTTAACCTTGAAGTAAATGGAATCGGTGGCCGCAACCAGGAAGCAATATTGTCTGCAGCATTGAATTGGGAGTTTCCTCCGAATTTAGATGTTGCAATAACATGTATGAGCACCGACGGAATTGACGGAAATTCAAGAGCCGCCGGCGCCGTGCTAACCTCTAGAACAATCCGTAAAATAAAGAGGAGCCGTACTAGTTTAATGACTTCGCTGAGGAAGCATGATAGCTACAATGCCTTAAAGAGAATTGGTGCCGTAGCGGTTACTCGAAAGACGGGAACAAACCTTAATGACATCACAATCTTGTGTTCGATGGGTAGATATTCTTAATGTCTAAACATTAAATATTTAAAGGAAACATCGCATTTATATCGAGATATCCTGGCCCAAGATTTTAAATATAGCTCCGTCGGCATCGCTCAGGATAAGTGAACCTTCGGAGCAAAGCCCGATCAGTTGTCCTGTGGTACGACAATTTACTTTATTAATAATTAAAGTCTTGCCAATGCCTTCTAGCCTACGAGTTACATTGCCTAGCACCCTGGTTAATTCGTTCTCGTGTTCGATCGAGTTAAGATAATAGTTTAACCTCTCGAAAATAATTTCTAATAGGGAACGTCTATTTACGAATCTGCCAGATCGCTCAGCTTTGAGTGAAGTAATAGACTTGCCTGCTTTCGAATCAGCTCCCAAGGATTGAATAATTGTTTGAATGTCTACATTTACGTTGATTCCGATTCCGACAACAGAGTAATAAATATAATTTCCTTTTATCGCTGCGTCCACAATTATCCCGCAGACTTTCTTATTGTTGACTAAAATATCGTTGGGCCATTTCACCTTGCACTGCATACGCGTTTTTGTTTCTATGGCCTCACATATAGCCAATATCGCTATGAAATTGATTAACGCGCTTCTATTTGCACGAAGCGTTGGTTTCAAGATTATCGACATCCAAAGTCCACCTGATGGCGAGACCCATCTTCTATCTTGCCTACCTCTACCATTATCTTGTCTCTCAGCCAAAACTACGGTGCCATTCAATATTTGAGTATCCGATTCCGCCATAGATACCGCAAGATCTTGTGTAGATGGCAGCCTTTTATAATAATGAATTTTTTGTCCTATCGCTATGGGCACCATAAGACGTTACATACCGATCTCATGTATGCCATTTATGTTGAATTCATGAAAAGGCATTCTGTGACCCATTTTGTTAATAATCCCTTGTAATACAATGGCCATTTGGCATTTCATTAAGAATAAGGAGGGTCAAGTTATTCCATTAGTCTTATAGATTCTGGAATAGATATAATATTTTTTTGTTGGCTCTAGAGGTCTAGTCCTTATCTCCACTTAGAAAATGTTTAGTATCAGGAGAGAGAGATTTGCTAGGTGAGCGTTCGAAGTAAAGAGGAGGATGCTTTGACTATCAGGCTCAAGGTACTATACTTTGCATACATTAGGGAAGTTGCTGGTGTTTCAAGAGAGTCGATATCTTACACAAATAATTCAACATTAGGCGAATTTATCACAAAACTCGGAAAGATTCATCCGAGATTATTAGAATTAAACTTTCAGGTGGCGGTAAATAGGACCATCGCGGGGAGGAGATTGCATTTGAAAGATGGAGACGAAATCGCTATTATACCCCCTGTGACCGGGGGATAGTAGCGCGGATAGTATGTCGACTGGAGATACACCTCACGTAAGGAGAATAACAAAGGCTACTATCCAGCTTAACAAAGTCATGAGTTGGGTCGGCGATAAAAAGGCTGGAGCTACGGTCATGTTCATAGGTACTGTCAGGCAAGACGGCCTGATGGGAAAAATCATAGGGATGAGTTACGAATCCTACTTGGATATGGCTGAAGACGATATGAGGAGAATAGAAGTGTCTGTGGCGAATAAGTATAAGATTTTGAAGGTGAAATTGATTCATAGAGTTGGATATCTTTCTCTAGGAGAGATTAGCGTAGTTGTTGCAGTTTCCGCGACTCATAGACCAGAGGCTTTTCGAGCATGTCGTTACGCACTTGAGAGGATAAAGAGAGAAGTTCCAATATGGAAAAAAGAAAAAATGGGTAGCGGGGTCGGGGTATGGGTTAAAAAGTAGCTCGATGCTTCCATCAATTGAAGTCTGCTCCATCATCATTTGGTAGTGGAACAGTCATGTAGTAGTTATCACATCAGGTTAAGCAGCTAATGTTTATGGTTTTCGAGCATTTCAAAGGCATGATGGATAGCACCCAGTAAAGGATCCAAAGATTCGGATATGGCTCTGGGACTACCAGGCAGGTTTATTATTACTGTTTTATTTCTAACTCCTGCTACTCCCCTAGAGAGCATCGAATAAGGAGTCCTGCGTTGACCGTGTGCTCTAATTGTATCAGCTATTCCACTAACTTCCTTGTCGATCACTTCTAGTGTCGCATCAGGAGTGACATCTCTTGATCCAATGCCTGTACCTCCGCATGTCAAAATTAAGTCCACTTTCGTCTTATCACACAGCGTTCGTATTTCGTCCATAATCAGTTCTAAGTTATCTGGAAGTACTTCATAATAGACTATATTATATCCAACACTTTCTAACCTTTCGAATATTAATTTGCCAGATTTGTCTTTATTCTTGTCCCGAGAATCGCTAGTCACTAAGATCGCCGTAGTTCGTTTTTTGAAGATTTTGGAAGCCTGCTTGGTCCCGCCTTCCTTCTTAATTAGCCTAATTGGTCCAATGGAAATTGAGTCGTCTACTGGCTTGAGCATGTCGTAAATGGTCAGTGCCCCTACTGCAACAGAGGTTAATGATTCCATTTCTACACCTGTTTTCCATATGCTCTTTACTTGACTGGTGATTTTAAGAGAGTCTACCGCTATGGTTACATTTACCTTGACATCATCTATTGGGATTGGATGACAGAACGGAATTAGATCTGAAGCCCTTTTTGCGGCCAAAGTACCAGCTAAGATCGCCGCATCAACAACGCTACCTTTTGGAATTTTTCCACTTTTGACCAATTGGATACTACCCGGGCTTACTGTAACAATTGCTTCTGAAATCGCCACGCGCAAAGTATCAGGTTTTGGACTGACATCAATAGTTCCATAGTTGGTATGAGTCGACGATCGTTCGATCACGTTACGCATTTATTAACATTTGACTAGGTTTTATAAGAATCCATTTGTTTCACATGGGTCAAACATAGACATCATTTTAGGATAACAAGAAGCGACCCCCGATAGCTATGAATAGAATTTTCTTGTGACGTAGTAATTCTTAAGTCTGCCCAACCCATAAATGAACAAAAGTATTACTCCGACTGCAACTACTGCCTGCAGTGATGACATCAATATCCTATTGAATCGTCCGCTTCCATCTAAAAAAACCTGAAATGAAGGCACAAACGCAATTAAGAACGCTGCAACTGCCAATATCATGAGCCATACCACAGTGACAAAGATGATTATGCTAAAATCTCTCAAGCAGGTTATCGAGAACGATTCGTCAATAAAGACTATTCTTTTCAACTTATTAAATCAATTCACCTAGGTTCATTGTACTAAACTAATATCGTACCAGACTTCATTAATGAATTGAAGTCCACAGACTACAGACAGTTTGTATTTATGGATACAACTTCTAGGCATTATCAAGCGAGCCTAGATACCGTTCGTACTATTCTGATGGCTTCTTAATTTGCAAGGAAGGCTTAGAACTGTATTGTCGGGATTAAGATTCTTTAATATTAATGTCAATCTCCTGAGGAGATATATACCTCTATTCCGCTGCGCCACAAATCGTTGATCATGTTCGTATTAGGTTTGCTGCAGAAATCTCGAATTTGAATGGTAGTACAAGTTGGTGTTATGTTGTCAAACACCTTTCAAAATTCGGGGGATGAAACAATCTTTTAGGTTCTGCATACCGAATATACCTAGCAT
>NZ_QURE01000013.1:23857-38401 GCF_009898475.1 Nitrososphaera sp. AFS
CTGACATATAATCGAAACTTATAATATTTAATAGTGTACGTATCTTCGGCATACTGACTATACAATGATCACTTCTATGAAAATTTCCGATGCAACTAGGAAGTCGCTTTTAAAAATAGGCGCGGAGTACACAATAAGAGATGGGAAAGTGAGAACACTAGAGGCTATAGTTAGGCTTCTTATCGAAGAACATAGGCACAAACGTAATCAGGCATAGGTAAACATGACGCCCATAGGAAATATAGCCTGGGGTCATAGGAAAGTAAATAAAAATTCAATCGCGTAGAGAATTGTTACCACCTCTAGGATTACAACCTACCAGGAAAGAAATGCCGCAATAAACGTCATTTAGCATTCTTTTCTGAAGATAATCCGAGGGGTTCTCTGTAAAGGTGATGCTAAGTAGTGAAATTGATTCATGGAAGGAGCTTCTTATGAAAATGCGCTTCTATTTCATAAAATACTAAGTGATTGCAATGAGATGGAATATGACGTGAACTGGATTTCTCCACAGGGGCTAGCTCGCCCATCCATTCCGATGAACTCAAAGGTCCGCAATCTATCGTTGATGCAGTATTCTAATGGTATAAGGCTGTATATTTCGGACTTATTAGTTACAGCTCCGATGCGCACCGCATGCGGTCATCCTGTACTCGCTATCGGCAGGAGAACCCGAAACCAATACCTTCCTTCCTCAATGCTTCGGGGGCTGATGGTTTCATCTGGTGCTAAAACCATGGTGAGCAGATTAATTGTCGCACAAAAACGCAGCTGCATGTATCCATTTTAATGCCAGTCGACATTCTTCTCAATGCTCTAGTGGTACTTCACTCAATAAAGCCGCCGCAATCAACTTTCACAACCAAGGTTAGTTTCCCAAATAGGGCCTACCATAAACTTTACCATTGATGTTATAATCTAAAATCGTCAAATTTGAAACAAATCAAAGGACCACGCTATCTACACTTTTCATGAAACCAAAAATGAAATAAAATCGGTAATTTTAAATTTCATTGATGTTGTAAAGTGGCGTTAACAAATGTTTTAGAGAAAAGTCAGCAGCGTGGGAAGACAATTTATTATGACAATATAAAATACTGTTGCAATGTATACGTTATCTCAAAGCATACCTGTAACATTGAATACAATACTACCGCCGAAAAATACCATTAACAATTTAACGATGGGCGAATATTTATGATGAACAAATAATGCGTCGTCTGTCTCTTCCGGTGGGGAGGATTACCCTAATAATCCTTTTTGCAATTGCTGGTACTATACTATACCCTGTTTTTCTTCCTCTTTCATATGTAGGGACTAAGATGGTTAGACTGGCTTTTCTTTGTATGTACATAGGTGGGGGCATATACAACAAAGTGAAGGGACAAAACAGAGATTGTTGTTATTTGGCCGCTTTACCTATGTTGTAATCAGTATATACCTCAGAGTGACCGTAATGGATATATAGGAAATCTTCGAGCATATCGGTTCCATCAACACCCAAATGAGACCTAACATCTGAGGTTAAGGCGGGCCCGTCGGGAGTCGAACCCGAGACAGCCGGATTTCTTCGTGTTTTTAAAAGTCCGGTACTCTACCTGGCTGAGCTACGGGCCCCGCTTTAAACATAGCCTCGGGCAGAGGTTAATTTATTTTATGCACCTAGGACGAAGTTGATGCTGGCCAATCAAAACACTTTAATTGCCTGACTAAAGGTTTGGATTGTGCGCCCGGGTAGTATAGAGACTATAGTAAAGTCGTCGTAAAATCCGGTCTAGTATGGGGGACTGTCACTCCTTCGACCCGGGTTCGAATCCCGGCCCGGGCGTTCTAATGAAGATTTCGAGAACCATCCTATGGACTTCCGATATTGGAAGCCAAATGAGCGAAGAGCCTTTCATCTCTCACAGCCAGAAATGAAATCCTCTCACTACTGGTTAAGGTCGAGTCTAACTCTGATCCGTTTGTTGCATACAACTCGCCCCCAGCTTCTTTTACGACAAGATAGGCCGCAGCAATATCTGTTATACGAATTTTCCCCCTAAGGTCAATGTAGGCGTCAATAAGTCCACTGGCCAGATAGCACAGTTCTAACGCATTTGCTCCGAATTGTCTTATATGTTTCGATTTCGAAACGACTTTCAGCAACTTCATTATACTACCAGGATCTACGCTAGATAAGTTCAAGCCTATGATAATATCGTCAAATTCAGAAGATTCGCTGTTTGGTGTACTAACTCTTATTGCTCTATCGTTCTTGTAAGAACCCATTCGATATTTCGCATGATATAGATCTCTGCTCGTCAAATCTATTACGGCAGCAGCCTCCACCGAGCTTAATGTTACATCACTGGAAAAAGCTAGGGAGCAACAAACAAACGGGATAGCACGACTGGCATTTGTAGTTCCATCGACTGCATCGACCACCAAGTATCCATCATGTCCCTCTACTATGCCCGCTTCCTCAGCGATTATCGTGGGCCTAAAGTTGTACTCGTCCAAAACTTCAAAAACCGTCGCTTCGGCCACAAGATCTATTTTTCGACTGATATCGCCTCCTGCTCCAACTTCAAATCTTTCGTTTCCCAATTCGGTTCCGACTAGGCCACTTGTACGCTTGAACACACGATAGCAGGTTTCTTTTAATAATGCAGTTATGTCCGGTACCATAACAATCCCAATGTGTCTATGTGCTATCGCTGGGCGCAAATTATAGTTTACATTCTGCTGGGCAACTAACCCGCTTCAGATCGAGATCTCCTCCGTATTATTTTTTCCCTTTACTACTTTGTATACCCAGACTTTTACTGCTAGGTAAAAGCTATAAAGTAGAAACCGCGATTGCATAACACATGAACCGACGACTAAGCTTATAAAGATGTTGGGTAAATAGACGGTTTACTTTTGATGCAGAGATTATAATCGGCTTAATATTTGAATAGCGTTGACCGTTCGAAGTTAGATTCAATTATGAGAATGAATGCAGCAGACAATTTCACTTATATGACGATCTCGGAATCATGCTTTTCCTTAGCTACTTGTCCCGAAACTCACCATTCTGCCGCTTGGGTCATTCATGAGTAAACAGGATTGAATACGTCTGGCTCAACAATAGTTGAAAGTGAGCGAAAAATATTGGCAGTTCAATCATATTAAAAAACGATTGGTTCGCTCTTAAATGCATATAAATTAGATTGGTCATTCTCATAAAAACTATTCATAATTACGGATTGTCAGTTTTCAAGTTCGAACATTACAACATCACCCGGTTGGCGAACTTATACTTATTCCGCTGAGAAGATGTCGGCATTCTAGTAAGCCCGAGCGAAGATTGCAACTTTTGCTGCCTTCCGTTCGCAACAAAAACAGGCTTCAAATTTGGTTCCAATTCCGTCCCCCTCTTGGAATGGGATAACTCTTAGATCGGCCCCGGTTTCTTGTTTAACCTGTTCCTCACAACTTTGATCGCCACACCAGGGTGCGGAAATGAAACCGCCATTCCCAATGATAGATTTAAAGGCCTCAAAGGAATCCACCATAGTTATATTTTGCTTCAGGAATTCCTTTGTCCTGCTTAATAAATTCTCCTGAATTTCAGCCAATATGCGCGACACAAAGTCCACAACACTCAATCGACTGGTTTTGAGTTTCTGCATATTGTCTCTTCTAACCAATTCTACTTGGGCCTCCTTAATGTCACGTGGTCCTAAGTTTATTCTGAGAGGTATTCCCTTGAGTTCCCATTCATTAAATTTCCATCCCGATGTGTATTCTTCTCTATCGTCAACCAAAACTCTAATTCCTGCTTTTCTCAATTCATCGCCTATTTCATGGGCTCTTGATTTGACAACTTCGGCATGATCATCTCTGAAGATCGGAACTATTACTGTCTGTACTGGAGCGATCTGGGGGGGAAGTAAAAGACCTTTGTCATCTCCATGCATCATTACAATCGCCCCTATTAATCGCCATGAGACACCCCATGAGGTTTGCCAAACATAAGACAGCTCATTATTTTCATTAAGATATCGTATTTCGAACGGTTTCGAGAAGTTTTGCCCCAGATTATGCGAAGTGGCCACTTGAAGTGCCTTGCCATCTGGCATTAGGCTTTCAAGGGTAAAAGTATATACCGCCCCCACAAATTTCTCCCGTTCACTTTTTGAACCTGCAATGGCTGAGATAGCCAGATAATCCTCTATTATTCCCTGATAAATGTCCAAAATTAAACTGACCTCTGCCTCTGCATCCTTTTCAGACACGTGAGCTGTATGGCCCTCCTGCCAAAGGAATTCCGAATTACGGATAAACGGCTTAGTGTTCTTTATTTCTGCGCGCAGTGCAGAGTTCCAGAAATTAATTTTCATAGGAAGGTCCCTATAACTTTCTATCCACTTGGAAAACAATGCATAAACGATCGTCTCAGACGTTGGGCGTAGAGCAAGTCGTTCAGATAGCTCCGTTGTTCCTGCTTTTGTGACCCAGAATACTTCAGGCGTAAAACCTTCGAAATGATTCTTCTCTTTGGAGAGAAAAGATTCGGGGATCAGAATTGGCATGAAACCGTCTTGATGGCCTGTCTCTTTGAGTTTGGTGTCAAGAACGTTCTTAATTATATTCCAAATCTCGTAACCATAAGGTCTAACTACTATTGAGCCCTTGACTGGAGAATAGTCAGCCAGCCCCGCCTTGCTTATTACTTGCGTATACCATTCACTGAAATTCACGTACTTCTTTACTGTAATACCACTGCGTCCAGTCAACGAAAAAAGGCTCCTTCGCTAGGCTTATGAAGTTTTGGAGTTAGAATTCTTGCAAACATAGCACTGAACGAATCCGACTTCGGTTTTTAGAACCGGGCAGTCAACGGCTTCTAACTTCATCCGTTTAAGCATTTTTGGGCTTACCCCCTTGAGTTTCAACTTACCTTTGTCATCCATCATTCCAATTCCGCGTAATTCAGTTTTTGCCTCCTCTGACAACTTTAACGTTTTCTCAACTTGCCTAACAGGGACCACATATTTTGTTCCTGTGCTTTCACTCATCTGATGAATTGCAGCACTAAAGGTCTATAATATTTTTCCTGATCTACTACCTCATTAATTTCGATCCACTGCTATTCGAGTTCGAATTCAAGCAGGTACTAGGAAGAAGCCGTGAGACATTTTCCTTCTGACGCTAGAGATGAGCTATACGCTCATATGTTCTTCGAGTAGCAATTTGTAAGATAGCTGCCATGAGCGAATCGTCTGCTGTCTCTGGTTGGACAATGAATGTTATGATTGAGCACTGAAGCCTGAGCTCAGGAATCGTACGCTTTGAAGAAAAAAGTTAGATAAAAAGAGATTTTCGATAAAGTTAATATATTGCAAAGAATCTTCGTCTGAGTCAGAGCACATGTTATTATGCTAATTATCTTTGATGTAGAAGGGGTTCTTCTCAATGCAGAATATCTTCCAGTGTTAGCTCAACTCATGGGACCGGATAAGGAAAAAGAAATCTGGGACATCACCAAACAAGGAATTAGAGGAGAAATAAAATGGGAAGAGGGACTAAGGAAGCGCGTAGAAACACTTCGTGGAATAAGAGAAGATGACGCACAGAAGATTGGAGTTAACCTGCAAATCATGCCTGGTGCAAAAGAGCTCTGTGCTGCCCTCAAAAGAGCCGGCTGGAAAATGATGGCCGTTTCAGGTGGTTTTACGCTTATTACTGATAGATTGAAAGATGAGCTTGGACTCGATAGAATATTCTCCAATGAACTTATTTTCAAAAATGGCGTCCTAGACGATGTCAAGATCAATGTCACTTCAGATAAGGCCAATGCAGTGCGTAAAACCCTGGACGAATGGCGAACAGTTCGTCAAGATACAGTGGCTGTTATAGACGGAGCAAACGACCTCAGTTTAATATCGGTCGCAGGATTTACCGTTGGTATGTGTCCTGTCGATAAGGTTAGGGAAGTGGCTGACGGAGTTATAGAAATACGTGACTTGACACTGTTGTTAAATCTATTAGAAAAAAAATTCGGTAAAGCTGTCTTAGCCGACATTCAACAGGATTAAACTGGCTGTGATTACATTGGCATAGTACTTTGAAGAAGATAGAGATCATACCTATTCAGATTATGCGGGATATCCAGGCAGGTGATAGACTTGATCAAATAATATTAGAATCAATCGGCAAAGTTGGGCAAATTCTAAATGGTGACATACTTGTCGTTGCTCAAAAAGTAATTTCAAAGGCAGAGGGGAGGGTACTTAATTTAGAAAAGGTTAAGCCATCGTCTAAGGCAATTGAGATTGCTGAGCAGACCAATAAAGACCCACGATTAATGGAAGCAATGCTGAATGAATCTAAAGTTATTCTTAGATCGGAACGAGGGATTATCATTGTGGAAACAAAGCAAGGTATGGTTTGTGCGAATGCAGGAATAGACCAGAGCAACGTGGAGGATGGCGACAATCACGCTTCGTTGCTTCCTGAAGACTCGGATTCTTCTGCTCGGAGGCTTCGAGATTCCTTAAAGCAACTAGCAGGAGTTGATGTAGCGGTGATCATAACTGATACGTTCGGCCGACCATTCAGAGAGGGGCAAGTTAACGTAGCAATTGGGTTGGCTGGCATCGCTCCCATCAAAAGCTATGTAGGCAAATTCGACATCTATGGCAAGAAGCTAAGAGTGACAGAGATTGCAGTTGTAGACGAAATTGCATCTGCTGCGGAATTACAAATGGGTAAAAGCGAGCGCATCCCAGCAGTGATAATACGTGGCTATGAATATGAGCCAAGGAAATATTCCTCCATCAATCCACTTTTGAGAGCTAGAGAAAAGGATCTTTTCAGATGAGTTTATCGTCAGACACGCATCGCCGCCTGTAATTTAATACTTAAAATTTTCTTAATACTTAATATACCGAGGTTGCCATAAATTTGGTTGTTTATATGAGCGCGAGTAGCACCAAATCTCCAACTAGAACTATCGATGTTAAAGGCTTATACTGTCCAGAACCTGTCTTTCGCACAAAAATTGAAATTGAGAGACTGGCTATAGGGGACATAATAATGGTAGTAGCTGATGATCCAGAATCTGAAGAGGATATATCTTCGTGGGTGAGGAGAAGCGGGCATGACCTTCTTTCCATTAACAAAGATAACCATGTCCTCGAATTTTTAATTAGAAAGGCCAAATAGAGAATGACAGCTATAGCCAGCTCAGATATAGTCAAGGAGATAGGAAACACCCCTCTTATCATGCTGGATTCATTCTCAACAGCCAAAGTGAAGTTATACGCCAAGCTGGAATGGTACAACCCTTTTGGCTCAGTAAAAGATAGGGCTGCTTATTGGATGATTAAGGATGCTGAAAGAAGGGGAGTATTACGGAAGGGTAAAAGTATAATTATTGAACCAACTTCCGGAAATACGGGCATTGCCCTGGCCGGGATTTCTCAGGCTCTCGGCTATAAAGTAGAAATTGTCATACCAGATAAAGTGAGTGGTGAAACCAAGAGGATTCTTAAGAGTCTAGGTGCTACAATACACGAAACCTCAGATGATCTCTGTCCAAGGGTCGGTGCAGGTACAGATCAAAGTATTGCGCTTGCGACAGCAATAGCCAAACCTAGACCGGATATTTACTACATGCCAAATCAATATGAAAATGAGGCCAATTTTCTAGCCCACTATGAAGGCACAGGACCTGAAATCTGGAGGCAAACCCAAGGGGAGCTAACACATTTCTTCACTGGCTGTGGTACTGGTGGCACCATAACAGGCACCGGAGCATTTTTGAAGAAGATGAACAAAAATGTCAAAATAATTGCAATCCAAGCCCAGAGGAATCATCTTCTTCAAGGCTTGAGAAACTTCGAAGAATCATCAATGCCTGATTTGTTTATTAGGCGTGAATATTTAGTCGACGACTGGCTAACCGCAACAAACAAAGAGTCATTTGATTCAGTTGCTGATCTAGCCTTAAAGGAAAAGCTGTTGGTAGGTCCGTCCTCGGGGTCTGTCCTGGCATCGATGCTGAAGGTTGCAGCAAAAATAGACGAGGGTATCCTTGTAGGTATATTCGCGGATGATGGAACAAAGTTCAAGAGTTTATACGTCCAGCAAGGTGTATTTTCAGAGGACCAATACGATACCGCGCTTAACAGGTGCCAAAAACGAGATCAGAAATTACGTACTTCTGTAGATGTTCGAAGTGTCTAGATTCTCGCGATCTTGAGCATGATGTTGATGCTCTAACAACCACTTTTCCACGTCTAACGCAGCCATACACCCGAATCCTCCAGCAGTGATTGCCTGTCTGTATCTATAATCGTGAACATCTCCAGCGGCGAAAACCCCTTCTATACTAGTGGAAGAATTACCCTTTAATACGATGTATCCTTTCTCATCCAACTCTAGCTGGCCTTTAAATATGTGTGTGTTTGGATCATGGCCAATTGCTACGAACAGACCTCCAGCTGGTATATTCTTTACCTTTCCGTTGTTAACGTCACTAACCACTACTGAAGCAACTTTCTTGCTTCCCTGTATATCAATTACGACATTATGCCAAAGAAACTCGATCTTGGGATTTTCAAAAGCCTTGTCTTGCAGAATTTTGCTTGCCCTCAAGGAATCACGACGATGCACTATCTTAACCGATTTCCCAAATTTCGTGAGGAAAGTAGCTTCTTCAAGGGCAGTGTCACCTCCTCCAACAACAACTATGTCCTCCCCTTTAAAGAAGGGCCCGTCGCACGTAGCACAATAAGACACCCCCCTTCCTGCGAATATCTCTTCTCCCTTTATTCCGAGCTTTCTTGGTGAAGCCCCTGTACAGATTAATACCGCCTCAGCTTTATACGTTTCTATGTTCGTTGTGAGCTCAAAAGGCCGTCTGTGAAAGTCTACTTTAATTACTTCGTCGTCCACCGCCACTGCGCCGAACCTTTCAGCCTGTTGCCGCATGTTCATCATTAACTCAGGCCCAAAAATTCCATTGGGGAAACCCGGATAATTCTCTACTTCACTGGTCGTCATAAGTTGGCCTCCAGGGAGCGAGCCTGTTATTAGAAGGGTTTTGAGCCTTGCGCGCGATGTATATATACCTGCTGTATAGCCGGCAGGCCCAGACCCGATAATTATTACGTCGTAGAGACTTAATTTTCCCGAGTTAACGGACTCTTCTCGACGATCCGTTCTAGACATTTATTAATACAGAGGGGTTTGTGCGGGCCATTTAATAATTTGTTCGGATTGCCAACAACTTTCTATTTCTTGAGGTCCTTTTTTGAGGTATTGCCAATATGATTAGGCGGCCGCCCCGACAAATTTTGCTAATCAAGGGTAGCAGGCTTTGCGAAGTGTGTTGCTCAAATACCTGGACTCAATTAAAAGAATGCGTACTCCGGCACTGGCCTGCAGCAAAATGTGGAGGATTCAAACTCGATATCGGTACGAAACATATTAGTAAACCAATGCCATTCCCCGGGAACGAGGGCCGGTCCCTGTTCCGGATTTTTTACCCTTCGCCCTACTTAGCAAGTGGGCTAGGTGGGTAAGATAATTCCTTAAGCTTGTGCATTGTTACGTCTGCCGCCTTCTTACCTGACAAGAGCATTGACCCAAATGTAGGACCCATTCTAGGCAAGCCGTGGGTTTCGGTCACCGACATACCAGCGACAACCAAACCCGGAAAGACTTCGTCCGTATAATCCAAGACTGAGTCCTCTCCTCCTTCTACCCACATTGGCTCCATTCCTTTCAGCTTCAAGTAACCGCGATCCGTTAAACGTCTGACGACAACGGAATCATGACCAGATGCGTCTATCACGATCTTGCATTCAAGGGCCACGGGATCAACACACGTGATGTTCCTTGGAAGTGCGGATACTGGCATCCAGTTAACGACAACTCCTCTCACACGTTCATTCTTCAGTACGACGTCATCAAACTTTGTCAATTGAAGGAATCTTACCCCCGCATCACATGCTGCAGCAATCAACTTTGAACATGCGTGGGGTCCCCAGGTAGCAAACAGAGAATCGCTTATCCTTCGGTATGGGACGCCGATTTCATCCCAAACTCTTTGTGCAGGTGCCCTGACTGTTACGGGATTCATCATAAAACCACCTACCCAATATCCTCCTCCTAAATAATTATTCTGCTCAACGACGAGTGTACGGATGCCTAGTTTAGCAAGTTCTCTACTTGCCATAAGGCCGGCAGGCCCGCCACCCACTACTATTACATCACAATTAGAATATTCGTTGATTGTTTCGTTGAACATGTCTGCGATCGTTCTTGTTATTTCAGACTCGGTCACGTCAGCAAACACTTTAGTCATGATGAGACATACTCTATAATGGTAATTAATACATTGTTGATCCTTTCGCTGTTCTAAATGGGACGATGCATTAGTGTCTATATACCATTGTAGCCTCCGATTCTAGAAGGTGAAGCATATCTTCTTTTAGTGGGTACATCACCCGTTTTTGAAACGTTGAACTTGGTTTAACTTGAGCACACAATGAGGTGATCGAGTAACTAATGGAGAATGCATCATTTAAATACGGTATTTGCGAGATTGTTTTGTTTCGAATGGTTACTGCAGATCAGGTTTTGTCTTCGTTGAGACAGGTGATAGATCCTGAGTTACACAAGGATATAGTATCGATGGGAATGATAAAGGATCTTGAGATTAATGACGGTAAAGTAGGGTTCACACTCCAACTCACTACTCCCGCGTGCCCTTTTAACAGTGAAATTGAACAGGATGTTAGAAATTCAATGGAGAGCATAGGGGTAAAGGACCTAAATCTAAAGGTCACTGCAAGAGTTACGGAGGGTCGGGCGATTTCACTAGACGAGATCCTGCCAGGCGTAATGAACATAGTAGCAGTAGCTAGCGGCAAGGGTGGCGTTGGAAAGACGACTGTGTCAGTGAACTTGGCACTAAGTTTGGCCAAAACTGGCGCAAAGGTAGGACTACTCGATGCTGATATTTATGGTCCCAGTGTGCCCCTAATGCTAGGAATCAACCAGACTCCAGAAGTTACAAATAACAAGATTCAACCCATTCTGTCTCGGGATATAAAGGTAGTATCCATGGGCTTTTTCTATGAGCAATCTCAGCAAGCGGGTATATATAGAGGTCCAATAGTATCAGGGATTGTTAAACAATTTCTAACGGATGTTAACTGGGGAGACCTGGATTATTTGATTATAGATCTGCCGCCCGGTACAGGAGACGCGCCCCTAACTCTGGCACAGACCATTCCCATTACAGGAATTCTCATCGTGACAACTCCGCAGGAAGTAGCCATGAATGTTGCGGTAAAGGCACTCGGCATGTTTAGCAAGCTAAATGTGCCAATACTCGGGATTATCGAAAATATGAGCTATTTTATGTGTCCGCATTGCCAACAACGGATTCACGTTTTCGGCAAGGGAGGAGGTAAGAAGGTCAGTGATAGATTCAATGTCCCCTTTTTGGGCGAAATACCTCTCCACTCCCAGATAATGGAAGGGAGCGATGTTGGTAAGCCTGTTTCTATATCAGAGATTGCTTCGATTGAGACCAAAGCTTTTACAGACGTGGCCAAGACGGTAGCTGGTAGAATTAGTATTATCGCCACGACTATGAAGGAGAATGACAAGATTGGGTCGAACACACCTGCTCAGGATGACCAAGGGGCGAGAACTGAACCGCAAAGTATATCTCAACCCTGAAAATCTCCGCATCCTGAAGGAGCCATTCGGGTTACTACTTGAAAGTAGCCAAATAAACAGGGGAAGCTTAACAAGGTTCACGAAACAGGCGACTCTCGTCATATCTGTAGGGGACGCCACCACTGACCGTCTCGGGTCTTTTGGAATAGTTCCTGATCTATCGGTTGTTGACGGCAAAGAACAACGGTTCCAACGTGTTATCAGAGGGGGCGAATTTCTATCTGACAGTTTGAATCTTGACTGCTACAACCCTGCAGGACACGTTACAGAAGATGCGGTGCAAGTATTAGAGGCGGCAATAAAGGCTTGTTCTCGTGGCCCAGTAAGGGTGATCGTCAAAGGTGAGGAGGATCTTTTGGTCTTGCCCCTCTTGCTAATGGTACCTTGTGGCTCGACAATTATGTATGGGCAGCCATCCAAGGGTGTTGTAATAATTAGTGTTGACTCAGCTTCGCGAAAGAAGGCCAAACATCTATTGGAACGCTTGAGGTTTAATTGGAAGAAGGGGATATGATGACGCGGTGGCTGAATGATTTTGTTGTTAAAACATGAATTCAATAACAGCAGCTTCTGATCCCTAACTTCTACCGAAACTTGAACGGTATGTCGGTACAGGACTATTATTTAATCAGGCAACACGAAACAAATTAGATAATCTTAACTTTGTGAACACAACTTGAACAAAGCGAGCTCATGGCATGCATCATTATGCTTAATTTCAGGTATCATGACAACAGCATAAACACTTGGTCATCTTTACATCAAATGAACAATCATGACCACCAAGAGAAGCCTCATCCTCAGGCCAAACTTTGGGACATTCTAGATGTCTGCCGCGTTTGCAAAAGAACGTTAATGTCATAACCAAAACGAACATTAAGGAAGGATCTTTAATGTTTTGTGGTGTCTAAAGTTCTATGTTGAACAATTGAGGTGCATATATAGAACCATCCCTAACCAGCTTTACCTTTGCCACTGAGAGATAGTGAGGCCATATTGTTACCATTATCGAGCCTTCCGGGATCCCTTCCGGCAATTCAATCATTACTATATCGTTCTGGTCCACACCAAACTCTTCTAATTTGCGCCTGGTTGCTTTGATTGTATCCTCCGGCATCCCAGTATTATAAACGAAAATCTTGCCAACGTAATTAATTTTATTTTCCATTAGGAACTGAGATGGCAACGCAATACAAAAACGTGATGCTGACTAAAATCAGCTCATTGGTATTATTCGAATAACACGCTAAAGTATATGCATATTAAAGGAATGATCGGAACTTCAAAAGTGAAGCAAATCCAATGCAATGCTGTCGTGTATATATCTACGATTTGATTCTGCAGAAAGCATCTCCTCGTGCACGGGGTATTGAGCTATCTAGAATGTGAGTTTACATGTAGTTCGTAATCTGCTAGATTCAGTATTTCTATTACTGAATAAAAAAGTCTGAGACCACGTTGTTCCCGTAACAGCCATGGACTTGATATCGTTACGGACCGGTTTCAGTAACCGCCTAGTTAGCCTGGAAATAAATTAATGATGACTGGGCTCTTCGGTTTGTTCCTTTTTAGAGTTCCGTCTGGTCCATACGCCTAGTACAATAAAAGCAGCCCCGATCGCCACAAGTACGTAGTCTACGATCAATATTGTTTCCCAGGGCTTGAAGAATACAGCCCCTATCATGAATAAAATAGCAAGCAAAACCAAAGCAATCCCGGTGATCATCTCTGTGTTTATTCCGAACATGACGAATAGTGACAGACATCTATTATAAAAAGTATTTATTGCCATGTTCGGTTGTCCCAATAGGAATGAGTCTAAATTTACCTCTTTCTCTTGGGGGTAAATTTACTGGTTACTTTACGGCGATATAGTCTGACGCCAAGTATTTTATTTGTTCTTTCAGTTAATGGAATTAACGAGGCATATGGCGATAGCACCGGCCCTATGAGCTCTACCACCTTGCCTATAATCTTGTTCTTTTCGTCCACAAGGACTTCTCCTGGTCGAATATCCTTGCTCCTGGTACTGAGTATTCGAACGATGATCCTATTGCTCTTTGCTAAGTGCATAACTTCTCCCACCTCGTCTAGATCCTTAATGATCATATTTCATCACTTTAGTATAGTGCTTTAGTATATCTATCACTCATGATTGGTCGTCATCACGAATATCTACTTGATTCTCTGTTATCTAGACTTGGATTTTTGTTTACTTTTCTGGAGCATCCGTAACGCAATTTGCACTAAAATGAACCTCTTTTTTTGTTCGGGATGTTTTGCCAGCGTTATATAACCTGATTTCACAAACGATCGTCTTGGATATCTGGCATTTTCTGAGGTTTCTTCTGGGAAAGGTCTATAACCGGCTTCAGTGGCCGCCTCCAAGAGGTCTGTAACGGTTGGATCAAAAACTGCCAGTTCTTTACTTATTTTACGCCCCTTTCGTCTGTTAAGAGTCTTGTTAAAGTAGTCAAGCCATATCACAATCCGCTCATAATCTTTCAATTGTAGTAAATCATTAGCCTGACATTATTATTTACCTTTGGCATTTCTTTTACTATTTAACTTTGGTTGTTTCTATATGAAACATAGATTTTGGGGAGTAAAATCCTAAAACCCACCTCGTTTCTAGATGGTCAACCCTTAGTGTATAAAAATTCCCAGCATCGATTGCTCCAGAAGAGGCAAAGTAGACAGAGAGTCGTTGTGTCAGGAACATTTCAGGTGATAGTCTAGAAATAAATTAGCTGCTTGGAAGGAGTTTTTCTTAACTATGAACAGAATAAAATATTAATGATGTAACTCCACCGTAAA
>NZ_QURE01000090.1 GCF_009898475.1 Nitrososphaera sp. AFS
ACGTGGCACAGACTTTAATTTATCTTCCATAGTAATCAGAACTCAAGACATTGAGTCATTCATAATACACTAGTGATAATCCTGAGGTCATCTAATAAAACAGGGAAAATACAAATGCATTTTAGCAATTCGCAATATGATAGTAGCATGGTCCATATAATCACAACTGTGTACGACTTATGGTGAAAGATGTGAAAGATGTGAAGGCATTAGCGTTATTAATGTGGCCATTGAACCAAATATCGCTTTCCGAACAATAATATTGGATTAGCAGTTAAATTTCCTTTTTCAAAATTCGATATTTCATATTCAGATAAATATGCTCTAATTGCATCTCTGATTACTTCAGATCTGCTGGAATAATGCTTTTCATTTTTTATTTCATCAAGCTTGTTGCGTTGTCGCAGATAATTATATACTTGTAACAGATGACACCTTATTGCTAAATAAATACTAACGACTATTAGGATTTACTAAAGGTGAATCAGACTTAGCATCAAATTAATAAGACCGTATTTGACCTTATCTATTGAATAGCACTTAAAGCCGAGTCAGGTGGGGGTGTTAGGTAAAATACAAAATAAAAAAGATAATGAATCATTAACACATAGAGCTACCAAGCTAACGACCGTTTTATTGCTTACCTCATTTTACTTTGTCGTACAAATTGTCGTGGCTGCTTACACTAGAAGCTTAGCATTGCTCTCTGATGCAGGACACATGTTTGCAGATGTAGCTGGACTTGCTTTGATTCTTTTTGCCCTAAACTATACTCGTAAGCCTGCGACGCTCAAACATACATATGGATTTTATAGAATAGAAATATTAGCAGCGCTGCTAAACAGTCTAATACTCATTTTAATTTCTGTATATGTTTTATATGAAGCAGGCATTAGAATCTTTCAACCACCCGAAATTCACGCCCTGCCTGTAATAGTGGTGGCCGCTGTTGGATTGGCAGTGAACTTTGTCGGAATGCGTCTTCTGGGAAGTAATGGACATTTTCATGTATCTAATGCAAACGCTAGCCACGAGGAATCTGGGGACCAAGAAATTCATGAGGAAGGTAGCCTCATTGTGAGAAGTGCGTACTTGGAAGTACTGAGTGATATGTTAGGAGCTGCAGCTGTTATCGCTGCAGGTGTTATAATATTTGCCACCGGATTCTATTTGGCAGATCCTTTGATCAGCATAGGCCTAGCTATATTCATATTAATTAGGACATGGTCACTCATTAAAAAATCCATTCATATATTAATGGAAGGGGTACCAGCTAATATATCACCTGAAGAAGTAAAAAATGCGATATTGGACATTAAGGGTGTGACAGGAGTATTTGATTTACACATATGGACAATCACTTCGGGAATGAATGCGATCTCAGCGCATGTGGTAATAATAAATCGTAGTAGACCTAGTAGCATCTTACAGGAAATAAACGCAATACTTGAAAAGAAGTTCAAGGTAAACCATGCCACCATTCAGATAGAAACTTACCATTCAGAACCTAACTGATTCTGACCGGAGAGCCTATCGAGAACCTATCGTTGTAATATTACAATTATTTTATATATCAATCACAGTTGGTTTAAATTCTAATTGCCTTTAAACGCGTTCTTATCGATTGTACACTTGTGACCATAATTGACGCTACGCTCCCGTTTGAGGTTTCTGTTGTCTTATGACAAACAAATACCCAATCACTTAACTTGACCTTGGATTTGCTTTTTTCTTTATACCATGATTTAGGCAGTATTCATTAGATGTCAAAATTCTTATAGCAGGTGGGAGCAGCTGTGACTTTCGATTGTCACGAACTAGTAAACTAGACTAGATCCGAATATAGTAAACAAATAGTAAACCTAGAAAGGAAGTAGGAATATATTTACATCTATCTTTCCGTTACAGTTCTCCAGTTATCTTCATATTTTTATATCTGGTTTTCTTCAATGATTATTTAATCCATTTAAGCACAGCATCATATCTCTCTTCTATTCGTACCATGTTTCCTTCGAGATCCAAACGAGATGCAAACATCCGATATAGTCTTGCCTGAACGTCCAGGTTCAGTTACCAATCATTGTGTGCATATTTTCAATTGAATCCCCATATTACTTCACTCCAGGAGCGAGCGAAGTAGGGTGTCAATATGTTAGGAAGCCAAAATGTCAACCATGTATGCAGCACAATTAGTAATAGATAACGAATATCAACACCAGAGCAGATACATTGAAATTTAGTTTTAATATTTGTGACTAGGGACATAAATGATGAAATTTCTTGTAGACCCTGGAAAATCAATGAAAAAACTCAACCTTAAAAACTGGGAGGCTGATTATGACGCGGGCAAACGAAAAGAAGACGTCGAGGATGAACTAGATCGCTTTTCTAGTCGAATGTCCTATTTACAATACAAACTTTTTGCGGCCAAGAGCCAGTCTCTTCTAATTGTTCTTCAAGGGATTGATGGTTCTGGCAAGGATGGTACTATTCGTCATGTTATGGGTGGGCTAAATCCTCAAAGTTGTTATGTAAAATCTTTTAAGGTTCCAAATGAAGAAGAGCGTTCTCATGACTATCTTTGGCGCATCCATAAGGCCATTCCGCAAAATGGTGAAATCGCAATTTTTAATCGGTCACACTATGAGGATGTCATAGAGGCCCGTGTTAATAATTTAATTCCCAAGAACGAATTAATCCAAAGATACAGACAAATCAATGATTTTGAAAGATACTTATCAGAGAACCATATTACGATATTGAAATTCTTTTTGCACATTAGCAAGGACGAACAGAAACAAAGAATTAAGGAGCGATTACATGATCAGACAAAACTCTGGAAGTTATCTGAAAGTGATCTATTTTCTAGGAGGCACTGGAATAAATATATTGAATCCTATGAAGAAACTCTTAGTAGATGTAGTACTCGCTTTTCACCCTGGTACATTATCCCGGCAAATTTCAAGTGGTTCCGTAATTGGATGATAGCTCGTACTGTTGTCAAAACATTAGAGGAAATGCACTTAGAATATCCTAAACCAAAAATTGATGTCTCTAAGTTCTCTGAATTGTTATATTACAAAAAGTAAATGGTTGTAAAGTTTGATAATTTAAATTAGTAACTCAAATATATTTTTGATAGATTTCAATCTTTCTATCTATCGATTAGATCTTCTAGCGCCAACTAAGTCGGCTGTCTAAACTGGTTTTCGGGTATGTCATTTATTTGCAAAATACTTCATGGCGGTAGCTGTATTACGTGTGGCTTCTGAACTTTTAATTAATATTGATTGGGTTGATTTATATGTAATAATTTTGTTTGTTACATTTTCCAAGAATTGACTCATATCATGGTAGCATCAACCATTCTTTTCCTCCTTTACTAGCCGGTGACTTTCTAAACACCATCCTCCAGCAAGGACAGAACATACTTACATGGAAATAATAGACCCCCAATCTACAATAGTTTTTATCACCATCATAGTTGCGTTGGCCCAGGATTGTATTTGAATACAATCATGCTTACAGAATTTCTGTAAACAATACTGATTGTAGTACACACGAAATTTCTTATAAATAAGGAATGGACCCTTTAGGGCAGACCGATAAATTAGACTATATTCATTAGGTTCTTTCTTTAGAGATAGTTGTAAATCAAGTATTAGATTGTTTGTAACAACTCTAGCGTTTATTTCTGATGATGAAACGTATTACACCAGAATTAACTTATGTACTTAATATGCAGCTCCAATTATTTAGGTATGCGAATTTGCAGAAATTGATTTGGAACATCGAGGTCACTATTTTCCGGTACCGATCAGTTTTTGTTCGTTATTAGAGCATCTACAATAATTGTACAAATTGCGGCTTGCAAATATGGGAAAGCACAATACATTTATTTGGCCAATACATGCAGTTATCGGAACAGGCTAAGTAGATAATCAAATTACAAAGTTAAACTATGAACAAGTAACGAAACTATTATTTGGCAGGGAAAAATAGAAGTGAGCGGACGTTAATGCTTCAATTATTTAAATTGTAATAATTTCTTTATTTCATGAACCAAATCCTCGGTTTCGATTGGTTTTCTTAAGAATAACTCTTGATTGAATTCATCGAATCCATTTTCCTTTCTAAACTGTTCATAATAATATTCACTTGCAGTTAGAAAGATTATTTTGACCTTGCCATCTGTCCTTCTTATCTTCTGGTATAAATTGAACCCATCGACATCTGGCATCTTGATATCTAAAATAACTAGATCATATTGACCTCCTCTAAAATTTCGATATGCTAATACAGGGTCAGTGTAAGTATCCGTATTAAATCCATTATATTCTAAGGTCATTCGCAATATGTCCGCTATGTCCTCCTCATCATCTATTATGAGAATTCTTTTCTGTTGCTGTTTGGATCCCATGAGAATTTATTTATAAAGATAAATCACATCAAAATATTTAGTAATTGCAAAAGATGCCAGATCCCCGTTATCAACAAGATGTCGGTATTGCTCCTTTGATTGGATCATGTTTATACAGGTCATGATCATAAGCGAAAGAATACTTACTAACCATGTTGTGGAGAGACTGGTAAGGTAAATGTGAATGTAGCTCCATTGCCATCAGGATTATTCTTTGCCCACATCTTACCACCGTGAGCCTCTATAATATTTTTTGCAATAAACATTCCTAATCCAGTACCTGACTGCGATTTTGTAGCAAACTTTGTAAATAGCTTTGGTAATATCTGCAGATCTATACCGGTGCCATTATCCTTTATGTTAACAATCATCTCATCATAATCAATTTTTTGTACAGTAATAGATATTACTAGATCATGTAAATTCTTCTTTGCAAATTTAGTAGCGTTATCTAATATGTTTAGAATAACTTGTACTATTCTATCGCTGTCTGCCTCTACAGGAATAAAATTTTCAGAAGTGTTATAGGAGAGTGTTATCTCATTGTTATCTCTGTAATTTTGTTGTTCCTTTGCAAGCTCTGTGTTATAGTCTTTTATTACATTCGATATCAACTCAACAATATTCAATCGTTCCTTTCTTAGCTTTAGCGTCCCCCCTTCAATCTTTGTGACATCCAGTATGTTCTCCGCAAGTCGCTGTAACCTTTTGGCATTTCTAGCAATGATATTTATTAATTCATATTCCTTAGGTTCAGTTATTTCATGCATGAGGACATCAGATAAACCTAGTATTGGTTGTAAAGGAGTACGCAGTTCATGAGCCGCTACATTAATGAATGCATCTTACTATGAAGTTTTACTTCTTCATTTGCTAACTCTAGTTGCTTATGTGAATCCTCTAATTCGTCATATAGCTGTTTCTGTTTCCATAACGATTCAAAAAGTGTGATGTAAGATTCTACAGTCGGTTTGCTATTAGAGTATGTTGATAAACCTAATGCTTCAAGAATATTATATGTTGCATTCTTCTTTAATTCAGCAGTAAAAACATGTTCTCTGTCAGTAATAAGAACTGTTGACGTCGTTGACTCATAGGATCTTAGTTCTATATTTCTAATTTTTCTAATTTGCTCTATAATATGCTGATTTTCCAAATCCATAGGACACAAAATGCTTACTCTCACATTCCTAACTGTTGCTGCGTCAATCAGTGAATGGAGTATAGCTACTGATTTTAGACGTATAAGCGCCCTTGCAGAAGGCAACAAATAGAGGATCTGGCTATTTGCTGTATAGATTAGGGATTTGTAAATCTCAATTGCTTCATTACTATTTTTAAGAACTCTTGTGATCTCAACTGGTTTATCCTTTTTCAGCTCATTTATCCTGTCTATAGAAGGTGTTGCACTTTCCCAATCTGATAGAAAGCGTTCTCTTGCTGTTTTGATAACAGCAGATTCTGTGGATGAAATCCATAGATCTTGTCCTTCGGTCTGTTCGACATTTTCTATCGCCTCATTAGTGATAAGAGGCTCTGCTACTATCGAAAAATATGCAATATTATTATCGTAGATTACACATCTCCGCAACATGTGTTTATCAACATGTCTTATTTCTGCTCCTGCTTCAATTAGTTGATTCACTGCCGGGATTGTATCTTTTTCAATATTTGTAATTATTTTAGAGCTGCCGTTTCGTTGCTGAATAGACGTATGTAGTATGGGAAGAAATGGTTTGTAGCTTTTGACTAACTCCTCACCGGTAATGCTATAAAGAGTATGTTTAGCATTAAGTCGCCGGCTATAAGCATCAGCTAGGGCTTGTTTTCTTCCTTTAATAACACTGGTACTATAGCTAGAATGGAAATTATCATTATCGGTTCACATTAGATACATAGTGTATAATATCATTGTTAAAGCTTAAAGGTATTATTAGAATAAAACTGGGAGCTGCAGAAGAAGGGGGTTTTGTTTCACATATACAAATTCTGATTGTTTGCAAAAACAATTAAATTTACTCCAGGATACAAATTGGATAGCAGTATTTTGCCAAATTGGTGTGATTTTATGTAAAAGTCTCCGAAGTAATGTAATGAGTAGTACGCTATATCTGGTAATGACTAACACAACAAACAGATTTGGATCATACAAGAATGTTTTTTTTCATTTCTGAGAAGTACCACTAGCGCTGCTGCCTGCTCCTATCGCCATGCCACCCTTACCACCATTTCCTGTGCCATTAACACTGGCGTCGCCGCCGTTAGCTGTACCGCTATTTATCGCGGTGCCGCCATTTCCCCCATTCGCATTGTTTGAATTCCCGCTATTTGCGACAGTGATACCCCCGGCACCACCGTTAGCTGAGCCCTTTACTGCCACACCTCCATTTGCTCCATCCCCATTGTCTGAATTTGCACTATTAAGACTAGTAGATATCTAAGATTATGATTTTTATAATCATTTTGTTTAGTTAGAATTTTTATATAATATCGCCATATAGGACAAATTACTGTGAAATCATCTCTTAGTAATGCTAATACCATATTGTTAATGGATGACGAATTTGATGTTAGTAGGCGACGAGAGAAATTGAGGACGTGTGGTGTTTGATTGGCTAAATTTGACAACAGAGAACTCATGAAAAAACATAGAATTAATGTGCATAGTTACTGAACAAAACATTTGCAAGTGTCATGTTTGGAAATCAGCCACCAATAAATACATAACCTGAGTGTTTATAAAATGGGCCAATCCCTTCGTCAAACACTTGCGCTAACACCTGGATTAATGTAGCATCTTCAGGATTTACGTTCAATAGCTCATGCTCTT